>NZ_JASCAS010000042.1:0-39703 GCF_029967615.1 Aeromonas sp. V90_14
AGTGCCGTCATCCTCCGTGACGGACAGGGGAAAATGACGATCAGTTACCATTCTCTGCCCTCTGTCCACCGGCACCGATCAGGAACTGGCGACGTCGAATAGTGCCGTCATCCTCCGTGACGGACAGGGGAAAATGACGATCAGTTACCATTCTCAGCCCTCTGACCGCCAGCACCGATCAGGAACTGGCGACGGATGGTACCGTAGTCTTCCAGATCCAGCTCCACCGCCAGCCCGTAGGGCAGCACGTTGCGCTGGGTCCACTCCTCTTTCCAGGCGCCCTTGTCGTAGAAGTAGAGCCGCAGCGCCGTCACCCGCTCCAGCATCGGCTGAATGCGCGGCTCGGTGCCGATCACCGGATCCGGGTAGAGGTAGCTCAGCCGCTCCAGCTTGTGATCCTTGAGCCGCCAGCCGACCCGCTGCAGGCCTGAGCGCGGCAGCATGCCGTCCGGGTTGAGCCAGCCGCCGCGCATGAAGGCCATGCCCCAGTCGTCGCTCTGCTGGCCGAAGCGGGAGGCCGCCAGCAGCACCTTGTTGTTCTCGCCGTCGATGCGGCCGCTGCGCGGCACCATCTGGGTGATGTCCCGCTCCAGCACGGAGAAGGCCAGTTGCAGCTCGGAGAGACGCGTCTCCTTGCGCTTGGCCACCTCGTCGCTGGTGAGCACCCCTTGCAGCACCTGATAGGCGCCCAGGCTCAGGCCGGCGAAGATGGCGATGGCCACCAGCATCTCCAGCAGGGTAAACCCCGCCTGACGCCGACTCCGGTTCATGTATACACGTTGCCGCAGATTCATCGGCTCACGCCGGCTCCGGATCATGGAGACACCTTGATGCAGGTTCATCGGCTGATATAGGTCCGGATCATGGCCACCGGGCTGTCGGCCTTGGGCGCGGTACGTACTTCCATGTCCAGCGCCTTGAAGTTGCTGTCGGCGGTAGCGACGCCGCGATAGCGCCAGTACCAGGTCTGGCCCGCCATCTGCTCGTCCCCTTCCACCCAGCTGTCACCGGGCCACTTGGCTTCGAGCTTCTGCTGCACCAGCTGGTTCTCCACCACCCAGGTCGCCAGGGTCTTCTGTTCCAGATAGTTGAGGCCGGAGAGGTGCTCGCTGGCGGTCTTCATCACCGCCAGCCCGGCGATGGCGAACACCGCCAGCGCCACCATGACTTCCAGCAGGGTCATGCCGCGGGCGTTCATTCCTCTTCCTCCTCGTCCTGCAGCAGGCGCAGACGGCCGAACTCGTCCGCCTTGACCGTGCGCACATAGCGCAGATCGTCGTCCTGCTGGGTCAGGGTCAGCACGAAGGGGGTCAGCTCGCCACCGGGAAAGATGAACACCTGCGGGGTGCGCTCCTTCTCGTCGCGCCCCTTCTCGTACTTCTCGTCGGATTCGGTCCGCCAGCTGAAGCCCTCGAGCTCGATGGCCAGCCGCATGTTGTCGGGCAATTCGACCCGATCCAGCAGCTTGTCGCCGCTCATCACCTGCCACTTGCGATCCTTGGCCGCGCGCTGCATGAACTGCCAGCTGTTGTCCTCGACACGCAGGCCCACCAGCCGGCCATCCATCACCGAGTACTCCTGCGCCTGCTGCAGCACGGCCATGAAGCGGCGCGCCTGCTTGTCCAGCTCTCTATCCCCCCTGGCGCCACCCATGCTGAGGGTGACGGCAGTGGCAACCAGCCCCATCAACATGGCCACCAGCAACACTTCCAGCAGGGTAAAACCGGCCTGACGACGGGCAGAAGAGGCCACCTTCATTCAGGCAGCCTCGGGATGACTCGGTGAGCGCGACGCGGCGGGATCACTTATTGGAAATCCTTCAGGTTCCAGTTGCCGATGTCGTCATCGGTACCGGCTTCGCCATCCAGCCCCATGGAGAAGATATCGATCTTGCCGAACTGGCCCGGGCTCAGCATCTGGTACGGGTTGCCCCAGGGATCCTGCGGCAGGCGCTTGATGTAGCCCCCTTCGCGGTAGCTGCGCGGCTCAGGTGCGGCGGTCGGTTTGTTGACCAGCGCGTCCAGCCCCTGCTCGGTGGTCGGGTAGCGGTTGTTGTCCAGTTTGTACATGTCGAGGGCGTTTTCCAGCGCCACTATGTCGGAGACCGCTTTCTGCTGGTCGGCTTTCTCCTTGTTGCCCATCAGGTTGGGCACCACCAGGCTGGCCAGGATCCCCAGGATCACGATGACCACCATCACTTCCAGCAGGGTAAAACCCGATTGACGACGCTTTTGCATGACTTACTCCCTCACGAAATGAGATGGCATGAACCATCAACGATTAACTGTTAAACCACGATCGTTCGATGACGCCTGTCGGCTAATCGAACCTACGGAGTTGATTGGATTGGTAGGTTCGAATAGCGCAGCGTATTCGAACGTCCGAACCTTACATATTCACCATATTGTTGAGCTCGAGGATCGGCTGCAGGATCGACATCACGATAAACAGCACCACCCCGGCCATGGAGACCACCAGCATGGGTTCAAACACCCCGAGGGCGATGTTCACCTGGGTTTCGAACTCCCGATCCTGGTTGTCCGCCGCCCGCTCCAGCATGTTGTCGAGCTCGCCGCTCTGTTCGCCGGAGGCGATCATGTGCAGCATCATGGGCGGAAAAATTTTGGTTTCATCCAGCGACTTGCGCAGGCTGGTCCCCTCCCGCACCCGCTCGGTGGCCTCACCGATGCGCATGCGGGCAAAGTCGTTGGAGAGCACTTCGCCGGAAATCTTCATCCCCTCCAGCAGCGGCACGGCGCTGGCGTTGAGGATGCTCAAGGTGCGGGCGAAACGGGCGGTGTTGAGACCGCGGCTGACCCGACCGATCACCGGCAGGCGCAGGATCAGCTGGTGCCAGTGACGGCGACGCTTGTCGTCGGTCAGCCACCAGCGCCAGACAAAGCCGCCCACCAGCAGCAGCAACAGGAACCAGAGGCCGTAGTGCTGCATCAGCTCGCTGGTACCGATGAGGAAGCGGGTGGTGGCCGGCAGTTGCTGACCCATGTGTTCAAACTGGGCCACCACCTTGGGCACCACGGCGGTGAGCAGGATGGAGATGACGCCGATGGCGACGCAGGTCAATACGATGGGGTAGATCATCGCCTGCAGCAGCTTGGTGCGCATGTGCTGACGCTGCTCGGTGTAGTCGGCGAGGCGGTTGAGCACCTTCTCCAGGTGACCGGACTTCTCGCCGGCCGCCACCATGGAGCGGAACAGCTGATCGAACACATGGGGGAAGGCCGCCAGCGAATCGGCCAGCGAATAGCCCTCCACCACCTTGCTGCGCACCGTGGCCACCATGCTGCGCAGGTGAGCCTTCTCACACTGCTCGGCGACGGCCTTGAGCGCCTCTTCGATGGTGAGCCCAGCCCCCACCAGGGTGGCCAGCTGGCGGGTGATCATCGCCAGCTCGGCGGTGCTGGCACCACGGCGGAACAACACGAAGCGGTTCGCCTCGCGCTTGGCCTTCTCGGTGGTCTCGTTCACCTCGAGCGGGGTCAGCCCCTGCTCGCGCAACAGCTGGCGTACCTGGCGGGCGGAATCCCCCTCCAGCACGCCGCTCTTGTTGCGTCCCTTGCCGTCGAGGGCCTTGTATTCGAATGCTGCCATCTCAGTCTTCCCGGGTCACGCGCAGCACCTCTTCGAGGCTGGTCTGCCCCTTGAGTACCTTGTCGATGCCGTCGCGGCGGATGCTGGGGGTGTGACCCCGGATCAGCCGCTCGATGGCCAGCTCGCCGCTGGCGCTGTGGATCGCCTCGCGCACCGCTTCGTCGATCACCACCAGTTCGTGGATGCCGGTCCGGCCGCGATAGCCGGTGTGGTTGCACTGCTCGCAGCCCACCGGCCGCCACACCTGCTGATCCGGCGCCAGCTCGATGCCCATGGCCAGACGCTCCTGCTCGGTGATGGGGCGCGGCGCGCGGCAATCGGGGCAGAGGGTGCGCACCAGCCGCTGGGCCAGTACCGCCAGCAGTGAGGAGGAGAGCAGGAAGGGCTCGATGCCCATGTCCCGCATCCGGGTGATGGCGCCGATGGCGGTGTTGGTGTGCAGGGTCGACATCACCAGGTGACCGGTCAGCGACGCCTGCACCGCGATCTGGGCGGTCTCGAGGTCACGAATCTCCCCCACCATCACCACGTCCGGGTCTTGGCGCAGAATGGCGCGCAGGCCGCGGGCGAAGGTCATGTCCACCTTGCTGTTGACCTGGGTCTGACCCACCCCTTCGAGGTCATATTCGATGGGGTCTTCGACGGTCAGGATGTTGCGATCCCGCGAGTTGATCTCGGAGAGGGCCGCGTAGAGGGTGGTCGACTTGCCCGAACCGGTCGGGCCCGTCACCAGAATGATGCCGTGAGGCTTGCGAATGAGTTCGCTGATGATGTTGCGGTTGGCCAGCGTCATGCCGAGCTGCTTGAGCTCGAGCCGCACGTTGTTCTTGTCGAGCAGTCGCAGCACCACCCGCTCGCCGTAGCTGGACGGCATGGTGGAAACCCGCACGTCCACCGCCCGGCCGCCGATGCGCAGTGAGATGCGGCCATCCTGCGGCACCCGCTTCTCGGCGATGTCCATCCGCGACATGACCTTGATGCGCGACACCAGCAAGGAGGCGAGCTTGCGATGGGGCCGCAGGATCTCCCGCAGCACCCCATCGATGCGAAAACGGATCACCAGGGCTCGCTCGAAGGTCTCGATGTGGATGTCGGACGCCTCTTCTTTTATCGCCTCGCTCAGCATGGCGTTGATGAGGCGGATGATGGGGGCGTCGTCGTCGGCATCCAGCAGGTCTTCACTCTGGGGCAACTCTTCGGCCAGCGCGAAGAAGTCCATCTCGTTGCCGAGATCCTCCATCAGCTGGCGCGCCTCGGAGGAGTCGCGCTGGTAATGGGCCATCAGCAGCTCTTCGAAGGCCTCGCCGTCCATCTGCTCCACCGTGAAGGCGCAGCCCGCTACCCGCCGCACTTCCAGCAGGGTTTGTGGCGTCACGCCCTGGCGGCAGAGCAGCACCGGGGCCCCCTGCCGCTCGGTCAGGATCACCCCGAAGTTGCGGGCGAAGGCAAACGGCAGCTCGGGCAGGGCTGCCGGCATGTCGACGCCATCCAGCTGGTATGCTGCCATTACTTGTTACCCACGAATGGCTGGGACCCGCCGCTCGTCTGCGGGGCCGACTGCATCTGCTGGAGCTGCTTCTGCGCCTCGGGCGACATTGTCACGTCCTGGCCGTACTGGGGCAGCACCTGGCGCTTGGGCGAGGTGAGGTACCCCTCCTGCGCCGCCGCCTCCTGCTGCTCGGAGCGGAACTGGGAGTACTTGTTGCTGGAGAGGCTGGTGTAGATGTTTGCATCACGCAAAATGGTGGGTCGGATAAAGACCATCAGATTGCGCTTGGAAGTGGTATTGGTGGTGGATCGGAACAGATAGCCCAGCACCGGGATGTCGCCGAGCAGGGGCACCTTGGAGACCTTCTCCTGATTCTGTTCGTCCATCAAGCCGCCCAACACCACGGTCTCGCCGCTCTTCACCAGCACCGCGTTCTTGATGGTGCGGGTATCGAAGGTCGGGCCCAGATCAGCCGTACCGGTCGCCTGTTTCTGCGCCACGCTGGAGACCTCCTGCTCGATGTTGAGCAGCACGGAATCCCCCTCGTTGATCTGCGGCGTCACCACCAGCTTGGTACCCACCGTCTTGCGTTCGATGGTGTTGAACACCTGATCGCTGGTGGTGGAGCTCTGGGAGCCGCTCTGCACCGGCACTTCCTGGCCGACGTTGAAGGAGGCTTCCTTGTTGTCCATGGTGACGATACTCGGGGTGGAGAGAATATCGCTCTTGGTATTGGTCGAGAGGGCCGTCACCAGCGCGGCCCAGTTGCCCTTGTAGAAGCCGGCCGCCATGCCGTTGAAGCCGCCAGCCAGCTTGGACAAGGAGTCCGTATTGCCGTTGTCCTGGTAATCCTTGGCCGCAATGGCCACCGAACCGATGGGCAGGTTGGTGTCGGTAAACTGGGTGCCGCCGCCATTGGTGTTGGCCCACTGCACCCCTAGGTTGAGGCCGTCGCCATCGGCGATCTCGACGATGATCGCCTCCACCAGCACCTGGGCACGGCGGATGTCGAGCTTGGCGACCACCTGCTCCAACTCGGCCATCACGTCCGGCTGGGCGGTGATCACCAACGCATTGGTGGTTTCGTCGGCGGAGATGGCCAGCTTGCCGCCGCCGATGCTGGCACCGCCCCCTCCTGTGGTGGTGGCCGCGCCGCCCTTCTTGTCCGCCTCAATGCTGGAGCTGACGCCCTTGAGCACCTCCACCAGATCCTTGGCCTTGCCGTATTTCAGATAAAAGACCCGGGTGTTGCCCTGGCTCTGCAGGTCACGGTCGAGCTGGTGCACCATCTGGATGATGCGCGCGCGCGCCTTGGGCTCGCCGCTCACCACCACCGAGTTGGTGCGCTCGTCGGCCACTACCTTGGGCGCCAGCAGCAGGGAGGTGTTGCCGCCCTGGTTGTTGCCGTCCTTGTTGAGGTTGGTCACCAGCCGCACCATCTCGCCGGCGGAGGCGTACTTGAGCTTGACGATGTCCACTTCCTGGTCGCCTGCCTTGTCGACCCGGCGCACCACTTCCACCAGCCGGTTGACCACGGCGGCACGGCCGGTGATCAGCAGCACGTTGGAGGGGTCGTAATGGACCACGTTGCCACCGCCAGCGTTGTCGTTGAGCTGGCGCAGCAGCGGCGCCAGTTCGCGCACCGAGACGTTGCGCACCGGTACGACCCGGGTCACCATCTCGTCACCGCTGCCGGGGTTGCTCTCGTCCACCACCGGGATGGCGGAGGTCTTGGCATCCTTGGAGCGCACCACCTTGAGCACGCCGTTGTCCATCGGGACCACGGCGAAGCCATAGACATCGAGCACGCTCAGGAAGAACTGGTAGTACTGGTCTTCGTTGAGCAGGTCATAGCTGCGGACGTTGATCTTGCCGCGCACCGAAGGCTCGATGATGATGGTCTTGTTCAGGTTCTTGCCGACCGTGTTGATGAACTCTTCGATGTCGGCATTCTTGAAGCTGGCGGAATATTCGGTGGCCCAGGCAGAACCTGCCATCATCAGCGCCGCAGCCACGGTGGCCAGACGCCAGCCCTTCCCTTTATTTATCATTCTTGGTGCTACTCCAAATCATTATTCTGACAAGCCGACATAAACGTCGTAGAGCTGTCCTTGCCGCTCGACGGTGACGGTCATTTCCGTTGCGCCAGCCACCTGCTGCATCGCCTGCATGGCCTGAGCGTTATCCCGCAGATCCAGCCCATTGATGCTGACCGCCATGTCGTTGGCGACCAGCCCCAGTTGATTGAACAGTTCCGGATTGCTGCCCGGGTTGAGGCGATAGCCGACCATGCGGCCATCGACCCGGACCGGGGAAATATTGAGGTAATCGGTGATCTTGCCGGGGTTGCCCATCAGCTCGTTGCGTACCGAGGAGAGCTTGCCGTCCTGGTTGCCCGGCTTGGGCAGTGGCTTGCCGTACTCTTCCCCGTCCAGCATCAGGGTCTCGTCGCGGCCGTCTCGCTCGATGATGACCCGATCCGGGAACACCTGGCGGATCTTGGCCTGGGTACCATCGATGAGATCACCGATGCCGTAGGAGTTCTGCAGCCCGTTGTGGGCGATGATGGCAATGGATTTGGCGGGATCCGAGCTCGCCAGCACGCCGTTGAGCTGGGCGTTGAGCTGGGTCTTGGGAGCATCGGCTGCGACAACATCGGCCGCCTGGGCCTGCTGTTTGGCCTTGCCGAACAGCGCCAGACGGCTGACGCCGCTCAGGTCGAGCCGGTTTGCACCCTGGCTCTGATTGGCGACCACCGACGGTTGCCAGGACTGGCTGACGGGCCGGCTGCCGAGATCCAGCAGACGCCAGGTGAGACCGGCGCACTGGTGGGCCAGCAACAGCAGCAGAAGCCAGAACAGAGGCTGGCTGAATCGGGAGAGTGGCACGGTTTTACAACGGGCCAGAAGGGAGCTCAACAAGTCATCCCTGAACGGTAGCGTCATGTTTATCAATATTTTCTGGCATCCAAATCGGTTGGCTATTGTGTACGGCAATGGACCCAGAGACAACCGACCGGATGGGATGAAGCTGCGAAAATTGACATTCCGTCACACCATCAGCCCCCCTGTTTCTATCCCGGGGCCCGCCTCTGGTATAATCAGGCACCCCTTTCAGCCATTCCGGAGTCGATTCATGCCGAACCCCGCAGAAACCCCAGCCCTGGTCCGTCTCGACAAGTGGTTGTGGGCGGCACGTTTTTACAAGACCCGCAGCCTGGCCCGCGACCAGATTGAAGGGGGCAAGGTGCATTACAACGGCCAGCGCAGCAAACCGGGCAAGCATGTCGAGGTCGGCGCTCTCATTCGCTTCTGGCAGGGTCAGGACGAACGGGAAGTGCGGGTGCTCGAGGTGAGCGAGCAGCGCAAATCCGCCCCGCTGGCCCAGCAGCTCTATGAAGAGACCGAGGCCAGCCTGAAAAAGCGGGCCGAAAACAGCGAGGCACGCCGCTTCAACAGCCAGTTTGCGCCAAGCCCCGAGCGTCGCCCCGACAAGCAGGAGCGGCGCCAGCTGATCAAGGTCAAGCAATATTGACCTGCCAAGATGGCCCTTTTATGACGACAGTTGCCGGAATAAGTTCCTAACCAGCTGTTTATTAATGTTTTTATCTATTTACCCCACCGAAGAACCCAGGAATGCATGATGAGTAACCAAGATCTCCTGTATCGCTATCTGTTCGAAGAGTACGAAGTCCGGGGCGAGCTGGTCCAGCTGGACCACACCTACCGCCACGTGGTTGAGGCCCAGAACTACCCGGTACAGGTGCAAAAACTGCTGGGTGAACTGCTGGTCGCCACCAGCCTGCTGACCGCCACCCTCAAGTTCGAAGGCTCCATCACGGTGCAGCTGCAGGGCAACGGCCCGGTACGGCTGGCCGTCATCAACGGCGACAACAACCAGCAGCTGCGTGGTGTGGCCCGCTATGAAGGGGAACTGCCGAGCGACGACAAGCTGCAGAGCCTGATCGGAGAAGGCCAGCTGGTCATCACCATCACCCCGGAGCAGGGTGAACGCTATCAGGGCATCATAGCGCTGGACGCCGACACCCTGGCCGGCTGCCTGGAGCACTACTTCGCCCAGTCCGAACAGCTGGCGACCAAGCTGTGGATCCGCACCGGCTACCACCAGGGTGAGCCGCGCGCCGCCGGCATCCTGCTGCAGGAGCTGCCTGCCCAGAGCGAGGATCACAGCGATGATTTCGAGCACCTGACCCAGCTCACCAGCACCATCAAGGATGAAGAGCTGTTCGGTCTGGAAGCGGAAGAGATCCTCTACCGCCTCTACCACCAGGACAAGGTGCGGGTGTTCGATCCGCAGGCGGTCGAGTTCCGCTGCACCTGCTCCCGCGCCCGTTGCGAAGGGGCTCTGCTGCAGATAGAGAAGGAAGAGGTCATGGAGATGGTGCAGGAGCTCGGCAAGATCGACATGCACTGTGATTATTGCGGCGCCCAGTACCAATTTGATGGGATCGACGTCGAAACCCTGTTCAGCAGGGCTCCCGGTAATGATGCAAACAAGTTACACTAATTGAAGGCGGGCAAAACCCGCCTTTAACTTAAATAACAAAAAAATACCCTATTTTATAAAATTTGATGGCGATCGCTAAACTCTACCACCTAAGTGATAGGATGAACGCCAGATAGAACCCTACCAACCTCTGAACCCAGGAGAATACAATGACAATCGTGGCAGAACCCACCCTGGCCAAGCAATTAGGACTGGACCAGTACGGTATCAAGAACTCCACTGAAATCCTGCGCAACCCTTCCTACGACCAGCTGTTCGCGGAAGAGACACGTGCCGACCTGGAAGGGTTCGAGCGCGGCGTGGTGACCGAACTGGGCGCCGTCAATGTCAATACCGGCATCTTCACCGGCCGCTCCCCCAAAGATAAATATATCGTCAAAGACGCCACTACCCAGAATACTGTATGGTGGTCTGACCAGGGTAAAAACGATAACAAAGCCATCAGCCCGGAAGTGTGGTCACATCTGAAATCTCTGGTGACCAAACAGCTCTCCGGCAAGCGCCTGTTCGTGGTCGACGGCTTCTGCGGTGCCAACCCGGATACCCGCCTGGCCGTGCGCATCATCACCGAGGTGGCCTGGCAGGCTCACTTCGTGAAAAACATGTTCATTCGCCCGAGCGATGAAGAGCTGAAAACCTTCAAACCGGACTTCGTGGTGATGAACGGTGCCAAGTGCACCAACCCGAACTGGAAGGAGCAGGGTCTCAACTCCGAGAACTTCGTCGCCTTCAACCTGACCGAGAAGATCCAGCTCATCGGCGGCACCTGGTACGGTGGCGAGATGAAGAAGGGGATGTTCTCCATGATGAACTACTTCCTGCCCCTGCGCGGCATTGCCTCCATGCACTGCTCCGCCAACGTGGGTCAGGACGGCGACGTGGCCATCTTCTTCGGCCTGTCCGGTACCGGCAAGACCACCCTCTCCACCGATCCCAAGCGTCAGCTGATCGGCGATGACGAGCACGGCTGGGACGACGACGGCGTGTTCAACTTCGAAGGGGGCTGCTACGCCAAGACCATCAAGCTCTCCAAGGAAGCCGAGCCGGACATCTACAACGCCATCCGTCGCGATGCGCTGCTGGAGAACGTGACCGTGGCGGCCGACGGCACCATCGACTTCGACGATGGCTCCAAGACCGAGAACACCCGGGTCTCCTACCCCATCTATCACATCGAGAACATCGTCAAGCCGGTCTCCAAGGCGGGTCACGCCAACAAGGTGATCTTCCTGACCGCCGACGCCTTCGGCGTCCTGCCCCCGGTCTCCAAGCTGACCAAGGAGCAGACCAAGTACCACTTCCTCTCTGGCTTCACCGCCAAGCTGGCCGGTACCGAGCGCGGCATCACAGAGCCGACCCCGACCTTCTCCTCCTGCTTCGGCGCAGCCTTCCTCTCCCTGCACCCGACCAAATACGGTCAGGAGCTGGTGAAACGGATGGAAGCCGCCGGCGCGGAAGCCTACCTGGTCAACACCGGCTGGAACGGCACCGGCAAGCGCATCTCCATCAAGGATACCCGCGCCATCATCGACGCCATCCTGGATGGCTCCATCGAGAAGGCCGAGACCAAGGTGCTGCCGATCTTCAATCTGGAAGTACCGACCGCCCTGCACGACGTGAACCCGGCAATCCTCGACCCGCGCGACACTTACGCCAACAAGGCCGAGTGGGATGCCAAGGCGGTTGACCTGGCAGGACGCTTCATCAAGAACTTCGAGCGCTTCACCGACAATGAAGAGGGCAAGCGTCTGGTAGCGGCAGGCCCGCAGCTGTAACAGCCAGCCCGTTTACTGCCAATCTCATACCGGTCAGCCCAGCTGGCCGGTATTTTTTTGAGCAGAGCGCGGCGTTTGACTCCTGCCAAACCTTGCCTTGTGGGCCCTTGCGCGTTAGATTCAGCCCAACTTTATACAATATACAATTTTGTAACGATTCCCCTGTGACCCGATCATGACCCCACCCTACAAGACCCGTACCCAAATGGTGATGGAAAACCTCCGTGGCCGGATCCTGCGCGGTGAATTTCCTGCCGGCGCCCCTCTGCGCCAGGACGCCATCGCCAAGGAGCTGGCGGTGAGCCGCATTCCGGTGCGCGAAGCCCTGATGCAGCTGGAAGCGCAGGGGCTGGTGAAGTTCGAGGCCCACCGTGGCGCCGTGGTCACCATGCTGGACGCGGCGGCCATCGAGGAGCTCTTTTATTTGCGAGCCCTGCTGGAAGCCGATACCCTGTTCCACGCCGTCGACCTGATGACGGAGGAGACCTTCGCCAGGGCGCAGGCGATCCTCGCCCAGTTCGACCAGGCCCTCGAGTCGGGCACCCAGATCGAACGCTGGGCCGAACTGAACCACAGTTTTCACGCCACCCTCTATCAGGCCGCCGGCCGCCCCCAGGCACTGGAGCTGATCGCCCAGATCAATCTGAGCTGTGACCGCTATGTGCGCTTCGAGCTGCTGTTCGCCAGCGATGGCGTCGACAAGGCAGAGCGCGAGCACGCCCAGCTGCTGGAGCTATGCCGCGCCCGCCGCAAGCACGAGGCGGTGGTACTGCTCAAGCAACATATCGAGGCGGCCGGCCAGTCCATCAAGCGGATCCTGGACAGCGGCCACAACCACTGAACACTCACATCACAACAATCTGGCATTAACGACATGAATCATTTCGAGATTATTGAAACCCGCGTCGCCCAGGTCAGGGCCGAACTGGCCATGATGGAGCTGGACGCCTTCATCGTCCCCCACGACGACGAGCACCTGGGGGAGTACATTCCCGCCTACGCCGAGCGACTGGACTGGATCACGGGTTTCAACGGCTCCGCCGGCCTCGCCATCATCCTGGCGCAGCGGGCGGCCCTGTTCATCGACGGTCGTTACACGGTGCAGGCCCGCATGCAGGCACCGGCCGAGCTCTTCGAGTTTCTCCATCTGGTGGAAGACCCCCATGTGCAGTGGCTGGCGGATCAGCTGCCGTCCGGCTCCCGGGTCGGCTTCGACGCCCGCCTGCACAGCCTGGCCTGGTATCACAATGCCAAGGCGGTGCTGACCGAGCGCGGCATCGAGCTGGTGCGCGTGGAGCAGAACCCCATCGATCTGCACTGGAGCGATCGCCCCGCCCCCACCAAGAACCCGGCCATCCTCTACAGCGAAGCGCTGGCGGGCCAATCCAGCCAGGCCAAGCGCGAGATGCTGGCCAGCGATCTGCGCAAGCGCGGGCTGGATGCAGTGCTGCTGACCCAGGCCGAGCCCATCAACTGGCTGCTCAACCTGCGTGGTCGCGACGTGGAGCGGCTACCGGTGGTGCTGGGCTTCGCGGTGCTCTACGCCAACGCCACCATGGATTTCTTCGTCGACACCGACAAGATCGACTGCTTCGCCTTCAGCCAGCACGTGGGGCAGGATGTCTCCGTCTACCCCATCGACAAGCTGGGTGACGTGCTGCAGCGCATCGGTGAAGACCAGCAGAAGGTGCTGGCCGATCCCAACACCGCCAACGCCTGGACCCAGCTGGTCATGGAAGAGGCGGGCGCCATCCTGGTGGCCGGTCAGGACCCGACCATGCTGCCCAAGGCATGCAAGAACGAGGTGGAGCTGGCCGGCATGCGCGCCGCCCATCTGCGCGACGGCGTCGCCGTCACCCGCTTCCTGGCCTGGCTGGATCGGCTGATCGCCAGCGGCGAGTTCGACGGGGTGGATGAAGGGACCCTGGCCGATCAGCTGGAAGCCTTCCGCCGCGAGCAGGAGCACTACGTCGAGCCAAGCTTCGACACCATCTCCGCGCTCGGCCCCAACGCAGCCATGTGTCACTACCGCCACACCAACGGCACCCCGCGTACCTTTGGCCAGGACAGCATCTATCTGGTGGACTCCGGCGCCCAGTATCTGGACGGTACCACCGACATCACCCGCACCATCAAGGTGGGTGAGCTGACCGACGAGCACAAGGCAATGTTCACCCGTGTACTGCAGGGTCACATCGCACTGGATCAGGCCCGCTTCCCGCGCGGCACCGCCGGCATCCAGCTCGACGTGCTGGCCCGCCAGCCGCTGTGGCAGGCCGGTTACAACTACGACCACGGCACCGGCCACGGTGTCGGCCACTTCCTCAGCGTGCACGAAGGCCCGCAGCGCATCGCCCCCAAGGGCAGCCTGGTGGCCCTGCAGCCGGGCATGGTGCTCTCCAACGAACCCGGTTACTACCGGGAAGATGCCTTCGGCATCCGTTGCGAGAACCTGGTGGTGGTCACCGAGCAGGAGCAGATCGGCGAGCTGCCGATGCTGGGCTTCGAGCGGCTGACCTATGTACCGTTCGATACCCGCCTCATCGATCGCAGCCTGCTGAGCCCGGCCGAGTTCCGCTGGATCAACGAGTATCACGCCGAGGTCTACCGCCGCCTGAGCCCGCTGCTGGAGGGCGAGGATCTCGCCTGGCTGGAGCAGGCAACCAGCCTCATCTAAGCGCAGACAACGCTGCTTGTCTGATGAAACAGGGCCCACGGGCCCTGTTTTTTTGCCCGCCGGTTTGACCTGTATCAAGACCCCGCCGCCCCAGGTCCGGACAATGCCCTGCATGACGACCCATCACTCCCACCCCGCGCGCCCGGCCCGGGCCGACAAGGCGCCCGTGCATCCCAGGCTCAAGCGGGAGCAGCAGACGGTCAGCGCCATGATCCGCCTCTACTGCGACCACCATCATCAGGATCCCGCCTGCCGGCACTGCCAGCAGTTGCAGGAGTTCGCTCACCAGCGGCTGCGTCGCTGCCGCTATGGTCACGGCCACAAGCCCACCTGTGCCAACTGCCACATCCACTGCTATGCCCCGGCCATGCGCAAGCAGATCCAGCTGGTGATGAAGTGGAGCGGCCCGCGCATGCTGTGGCATCACCCCTGGCTGGCCCTGCGCCACCTGCTGGACAGCCGCCGCAAGGCCCCCAAACGACCGGGCAGCCGTCCCCTGCCGCCCTGAGTCGGGGCTGCCCTGCCGCTCAGCGCCCCAGACCCGCTTGCATCAGCCCGGCGGGCCCACTACCCTGTGGCTCCTTTTTGACTGCCGCCCGGCAGCACGTACGACACCACAGGAGCCCGGATGCACCAGCCCCCCGTTTTGAGAGTGGCGCGCCACACCGACATGCACGCCATCTGGCAGATCGACGTCAATGTATTCGGGGAGGATGTCTATCCCGGCTTCTTCTTCCGCCAGGCCATGGATCTGTGGCCCGAGCTGCTGCTGGTGGCCGAGCTGGACGGCAAGCTGCTGGGCTATGCCCTGGGCGGACTGGGACAGGATCGGTCGCAGGGCTGGCTGCTCTCCTTGGCGGTGCTGCCGGAGGCGCGCGGCTTCGGCCTGGCCGAACGCATGATGCTGCAGGTGGAGCAGGGACTGCTGACACTGGGGATCGAGCGGGTCAGACTGACGGTGGATCCGGCCAATCCGGCCCAGCGCCTCTACTTTCGACTCGGTTATCAACAACTGGCCGAGGAGCGCGACTATTTTGGCCCGGGGGAGGATCGCCTGCTGCTGGAAAAACGGCTCGGCTGAGCCGGCGGTGACGGGGTTTGCCGGGCCCGGGCCTTATAATTGGTTACACTTTGCTGGTTTCATGCTCAATCCGGTTGGCGTAGAGTTGAATCACTGACCGAACAAACCAGATTAGATGCCAGCCCAGGAGGCCCATCATGTTGAAACGCATTACCCTCATCGCCCTGTTGGCCACCACCACCCTCAGCGGCTGTGCCAACAGCGACGTCTACTCCGGTGACGTCTACACCAAGGATCGCGCCAAGCAGGTGCAGACCGTCAGCTACGGCACCATCCTCTCCACCCGCCCGGTCAAGATCCAGGCCGATGAGAACTCGCTGATCGGCACCATCGGCGGCGCCGTGGTCGGCGGCCTGCTCGGCAGCACCATTGGCGGCGGGCGCGGCAGCGACATCGCCGCGGCCGGTGGCGCCATCGCGGGTGCGGCAGCGGGCAAGGCGGCCGGTGACAAGCTCAACCAGGTGGACGGCGTCGAACTCGAGATCAAGAAAGAGAACGGCGAATCCATCGTGGTGGTGCAAAAGGCCAGCCCCACCTTCGTACCGGGCGCCCGGGTACGCATGACCCAGGGCAACGGCACCATCAACGTGGCCGTGGTCAACTAAGCCCTCCGCCCATGAAAAAGCCCTCGCAGTGCGAGGGCTTTTTTTATTGCCATGTCGGCCGGGAATTACTGACGGATCAGCCGGAAGATGGCGTAGCCAGGGTGCTGGGCGTCATCCATCGGCAGGGTGGACTTGTACTCCAGATCCGCACCGGCCAGCTGCTTGGCCTCCTCACGAGGCGAGGAGTAGAGCCGCACGTCCACGTTGGCCGGCAGGGCCTTCATGTGCCAGTTGTTGTTGGCCGCCGGGCTGAAGCCGGCCGGGTTGTCGGCAGACTGGGCCTTCAGGTACTGAGCGATGATCTCGCGCGTCTCGAAGGGATCTTCATGCACTATGTTGCTGCCGTCGATGCCCGGGAAGTGGCCGCCGCCGCTGGCGCGGTAGTTGTTGGTCACCACGTAGAACTTCTGGGCCGGATCGATGGGCTGGCCGTTGAAGGTGAGGCTGCTGATGCGCTGGCCGTCGCTGACCTTGGCCCCTTCCTTGTTGTAACGGGCCGGCTGGGTGATATCCACCTCGTAGTTGACCCCGTCGATCACATCGAAGTTGTAGGTGGGGAACTTCTCGTTCACCAGCCACTGCACCTCGGTCTTGCCGGTGTCGATCTGGTTGAACTGGCCGGCACTCATCTCCAGCCACTCCTTGACGGTGGCCCCGTTCACCTCGACCACCTGCAGGGTGTTCGGATAGATGTAGAGGTCGGAGACGTTGCGCAGGGAGATGTCGCCCTGAGCCACATAGGTGAAGTCATTGATGCCGTTGCGGCCGCCACGGAACGGCGCCGCCACCGACAGGATGGGGTAGGACTCCTTGAGCAGGCCGTCTTTTTGCAGTTGTTCGGCATGCTTGCGCTGGGCATCGCTCACCAGTTGCACCGAAGGATCATCCTGCACCAGAGCGAAGAAGCTGTGGATGGAGGAGGTGATCTTGCCGAGCGGCTCGTCCAGCCACAGGTTGGTGGCGTCGTGGTCGGCCTGTACCAGGTCCACCACCCGTTGATCCACCGCGCTGCCCTCGCTGGAGTCGATCTTGCGCAGGCTGGCCTGGCTCTGTTTCACCTGCCACTTGCCGTCCACCTGTTCCAGCTTGAGGTCGATGATGCCAAGGTGGTTGCCCCAGTAACCCGGCATCACGGTCGGAATACCGCTCAGGGTGCCGGCCTTGTTGTCCACCTCCGGCAGATCCGGGAAGTCACCCGGGAAGTTCTTGTGGGCGTGGCCCAGCATCAGGGCATCCACCCCCTTCACCTTGGCCAGGTGCCAGGCGGAGTTCTCCATCATGGCCTCGTAGCTGCTGGCGTTGATGCCGGTGTGGGCCACTACCACCACGATATCGGCGCCCTTGGCGCGCAGCTCGGGCACATAGTGGTTGGCGGTCTCGACCATGTCGGCCACCACCACCTTGCCTTCCAGATGACGCTTGTCCCACTGCAGCACCTGCGGCGGGGTCAGCCCCAGGATGCCGACCTTGACGGTCTGCAGCTGGCCCTTGTCATCCTTCACCTTGCGCTCCAGCAGCAGGTAGGGGGTGAACTTGTTGCCGCTCCAGTCTATTTGCCCCTTGGCATCGCGCTTGAAGGCGCCCGCCTCGAACACGTTGGCGTTCACATAGGGGAACTTGGCTCCCTGCAGGGTCTTGGTGAGGTAATCCAGCCCGTAGTTGAATTCGTGGTTGCCCAGGTTGCCGGCATCGTAGCCGAGCTCGTTCATCGCCTTGAACACCGGGTGGGCCTGCTTGTCGAGGTAACCGGCACCGGACTGCTCGAAGATGTAGTCCGCCAGCGGCGTGCCCTGGATCAGGTCGCCGTTGTCGAGCAGCAGGTTGTTGGGGTTTTCGGCGCGGGCCGCGCGGATCAGCAGCGCGGTGCGGGAGAGGCCAAACTTGCGATCCTCCTTGTTCTGGTAGTAGTCGTAGCCCAGCACGTTGGAGTGGATATCGGAGGTCTGGATCAGACGCAGGGCAACCTCACCCGGTTGCGCCTTGCTGTCGTTTTCATTGCTACAGGCAGATAACAGCACGATGGCTGCAATAGCACCCAGCTTCATGGTTTTATTCACTGTCTTGTCCCTTTTATTATGAGTGTCGCTTTACCAGCGACGGGAATTTAACAGACGAATATGTCAGCGCATGAAGCCGGGATTAATTTTTATGAGGTGCGGCACAAAAATAGCCTTATGACGCCAGCAAAGCCCCGCTTGCCAGCTGCAACGCCAGCCCCAGCATGATGAAACCAACAATAGTATCAATAGCTTGCTGAACCCTGCCGCGCGCAAGCCAGGGCGAGAGGGCCGCCGCCCCGAACGCCAGGCTGTAGAACCAGACCAGCGAGGCCAGCATGGCCCCCGCCGCAAAAGCCGGCCGCAACTCTTCGGCAAACTGGCTGCCGAAGGAGCCGAGCAGCATCAGGGTATCCAGGTAGACGTGGGGGTTGAGCAGGGTCACCCCGAGCGTCATGGCAAGCACGCTCTTGACCCCCATCAACTGGGGCGAGTCCGCCAGCTTGGCTCCCTGCCCGCGCCAGGCACTGCGCAGGGAACGGATACCGAACCAGCCGAGAAACAGCACGCCGCCCCAGGTCAGCAGGGCCAGGCCGATCGGGCTGGCCGCCAGCAGGTTGGCCCCGCCAAACACCCCGATGCCGATCAGCACGAGATCGCACAGGCAGCAGAGGGTCGCCGTCAGCAGATGGTGGTTGCGGTGGATGCCCCGACTCAGCACGAAGGCATTCTGGGCACCGATGGGAATGATCATGGCAAGGCCGAGGGTGAAGCCTTGCAGGGTGGTAGCAAACATGGATGAACCGTCCAGCAGAGTGATTGAACGGCACTATAAGGGGGGCAGTTCTATTTAGAGAAATTCATTGATCTGCTGAGCCATTGGTTTTGCTAATGGCCGTGCAGCAGGCATAACCCCTTCGGGGCAGAAGGGCCGCCATTCGGCCATGACTGTCAATTGCAGGATCTGACAATTGTTAGCCAATCACTCTGCCCCGAGAATCATCGGGTTTTATTGCATCAGCTTGGGGAAGTTGGTGACCACGACCTGCTCGAGATTGGGCAGCAAAATGCCACTGCTCACCCCCTTGGCGATGGCCTGGTAGCGATTCATCGACCCCGTTTTACGGGTGACCTGATTGAGGTGGTAGTTCACGGTTCGCTCCGTGATCCCCAGGATGCAGGCGATTTCACCCGACGTTTTCCCTTCACTGGCCCAGAACAGGCATTCGGTCTCCCGGTCAGTCAGGGCCTCCTGAGGGTCATCTTCCCGCAGACTGACCCGCACAATCCGGATCGCCGCCTCGAAGATGTAGTTGGACATCCAGGAGAGGATGGGCGAGGACTCCAGCAGCAGATCGCTCGATGCCCGCTCGGCGGTGATGAACGACAGTATGCCGTTCTCCCCTGCCGCACCGTGCAACGGGAACGAAATTCCGTTGCGCAGCCCGAACTCCGCCGCCAACCCCATCACGTCAAGACTGCCCTCTTGCAGAAAACGCGCCCGCTCATCCAGCCGGTTCCAGTAAATGGGCAAGGTCTGCTTGCGGGCCAATTGAATGATGGGATCACAGGCCAGCATATGGTTGGCCGTGTAGGCCTGCACCCAGGAGTCTGGGCACTGGTTGAACAGCACCACCTTGGGTCTTTGCATCGACATGGGAATGATCAGCGCAAACCGGTAGTAGTCGTAACCCATACCGAGCGTGAACCGACCGATCAACTCGGCCAAACGATCCCCGTCCGTTACCGAAGTGAAATGTTCGAGGTACTCAAGCAGTTGGTCTTGTTTCATATGCTAGCCCCCCTGGCCAGGGCCTCGATTATAGCGCCGAACACTGAAATGGAGACATCTGAATGCTTGTTTTCAAAGGAAAATTAAAAGAACACCCCAGATGGGAGGTAGAAAACGAGCTTTATCGCTTTCGCAATCGCGTCTTCTCCGATCGCCTCGGCTGGGATGTGGAATCCCACCGTGGTCTGGAACAGGACAGTTTCGATACCCCTGATACCCACTGGGTTCTGATCGAAGACGAGGAAGGCCTGTGCGGCTGCATCCGTCTGCTCAGCTGTGCCCAGGATTACATGCTGCCCAGCATCTTCCCCACCGCCCTCGCCGGTGAAGCCCCGCCGCGCAGCAACGACGTGTGGGAGCTGACCCGCCTCGCCATCGATGCCGAACGGGCTCCCCGGCTCGGCAACGGCATCAGCGAACTGACCTGCATCATCTTCCGCGAGGTCTATGCCTTCGCCAAGGCGCAGGGGATCCGCGAGCTGGTTGCCGTGGTCAGCCTGCCGGTGGAGCGGATCTTCCGCCGTCTCGGTCTGCCCATCGAACGGCTCGGTCACCGCCAGGCGGTGGATCTGGGCGCCGTGCGCGGGGTGGGGATCCGCTTCCATCTGGATGAGCGGTTCGCCCGTGCCGTCGGCCAGCCCCTGCAGGGTGCCTATGACGAGACGCGCGAACTGGTCACCGAATAAAGGCGACGCAAAAAAATCCCGGGGTAAGACCCGGGATTAAAAGTTCTCGCTATGGCCCGTTTCCACCCCATGCAAAAACGGACGCAAAAGAGTATCTCCTGAATACCTTTTGACCACCACTGTCACATCTCACAGTGACAAATCCGCTTTGACCCCGCAGCCCTTGTCACGCCTGGTCTGCCGACATTTTCAGCGATCCCAGGTTGTTCTCCCGCCACCACTTGAGTAGCATCCCTTCTCAATTCCCTCCGTTGATAAGGCGTGCTGATGAAGGCGTTGGATTACAAGCTGCTGCTGGCGCTGGATGCAGTGATGCAGGAGCAGAACTTCGAGCGGGCCGCCCAGCGCCTGCACATCACCCAGTCCGCCATCTCCCAGCGCATCAAGCAGCTGGAGCAGCAGTTTGCCGAGCCGCTGCTGATCCGCGGCCAGCCGCTGCAGGCCACCGCGCTCGGGCAGAAACTGCTGGCCCACTACCGTCAGGTGCGCCAGCTGGAGCTGGAACTGGCCGGCGAACTCTCCCCCACCGAGCCGCAGGCGCCGATCCGGGTCAGCATCGCCGTCAACGCCGACAGCCTGGCCACCTGGTTTCTGCCCGCCCTGGCCCCGCTGCTGGAGCAGCACCCCATCGAGCTGAACCTGCTGGTGGATGACGAGAGCCGCACCCTGGATCGGGTACGCGAGGGACAGGCGTTCGGCGCCGTCAGCCTGCACGGCCAGCCGCTGGCCGGCTGCTGCGTCGACGAGCTCGGCGAGATGCGCTACCTGCTCACCGCCAGCCCCGCCTTCGTCGCCCGCCACTTCCCGCAGGGGCTGACCCTGGCTGCGCTGGCCAAGGCGCCGGCGGTAGCCTTCGATCAGCGCGACGACATGCACGTCAGCTACATGGCCCGCCACTTCGGGCTGGAGCCCGGCGGCTACCCCTGCCACACGGTGCGCTCGTCCGAGGCCTTCGTCGCCATGGCCGAACAGGGGCTGGCCTGCTGCCTGATCCCGGAATTGCAGATCCGCCGCCAGCTGGCGGAGGGCAGCCTGCTCGATCTCAGCCCGGACCAGCATCTGGTCGAGCGGCTCTACTGGCACCGCTGGGTGCTGGAACGGGGGCTGCACAAGCAGATATCCCAGCGCCTGATCGAGCAGGGTCGCCGGGCACTGCAACCCGGCTGAACCGGCCATTCACCTTGGCTTTGGAGGGGTAAAAACGTATAGTGCTGGGCGATCCGTCATCAGGTCTCCACCCAGGTTTTCCACTTCAGGTTCCTCACTTATGTTCCAAGACAATCCGCTGCTGGCCCAGCTCAAGCAACAAATCCGCGAAAACATCCCCAAGAAAGAGGGTGTTATCCGCGCCTCCGATCGGGGCTTCGGCTTCCTGGAGGTCGATGAGAAGACCAGCTATTTCGTGCCGCCTCCCTACATGAAGAAGGTGATGCACGGTGACCGGGTGAGCGCCCTGATCCGTACCGAGAAAGAGAAGGAAGTGGCCGAGCCGGATGCCCTGCTGGAGCAGGCGGTGACCCGCTTCGTGGCTCGGGTCAAGATGTTCCGCGACCGCCTCAACGTGGTCGCCGATCATCCGCTGATCAAGGACGCCATCAAGGCCCGCGTCAAGAAGGGGCTGGACGAGAAAGAGTTCAAGGAAGGGGACTGGGTGGTTGCCACCCTCAAGCGTCACGCCCTGGTGGACGGCAACTTCTCTGCCGAGATCACCCAGAAGATCGCCTCGCAGGAAGATCACAACGTGCCCTGGTGGGTGGTGCTGGCGCGCCACAACCTCGCCCAGGTCGAACCGGCGGATCTGCCGGAGTGGAAGGTGATCGAAGAGGAAGAGCTGCCGCGCACCGATCTGACCGCGACCCCCTTCTTCACCATCGACGGCGCCAAGACCAAGGACATGGACGATGCCCTGGCCATCCGCAAGCTGGACAACGGCTGGGAGCTGCTGGTCGCCATCGCCGACCCGACCGCCTACGTGGCCGAAGGGAGCGAGCTGGACAAGGAAGCCGCCCAGCGCGCCTTCACCGTCTACATGCCGGGCCGCAACGTGCCGATGATCCCGCGCACCCTATCCGACGAGCTCTGCTCCCTGAAAGAGGGCGAGGAGCGCAACACCCTGTGTGCCCGTCTGCTCATCGCCGAGGATGGCCTGCTGCTGGAGGAGACCGAGTTCTTCGCCGCCCGCATCAGCTCCCACGCCCGTCTCACCTATGACGACGTCTCCGACTGGGCCGAACACGGCAAACAGCTGGATATCGACGCCGGCGTGCTGGCCCAGCTGCCGCTGATGAAGGCGATGACCGAGGCGCGCATAGCCTGGCGCACCGAGCATGCCCTGGTGTTCCCGGATCGTCCCGACTACGACTTCGAGCTGGGCGAGAACGGCGAAGTGCTGGCCATTCACGTCGAGCCACGCCGCATCGCCAACCGCATGGTGGAAGAGTCGATGATCGCCGCCAACATCTGTGCCGGCCGCGTGCTCGGCAAGCAGGTCGGCTACGGCATCTTCAACGTCCACACCGGCTTTGACGAAGAGTCCCTCGACGGCGCCATCGATCTGCTGAAAAGCGCCGAGGCCCCGTTCGAGAAGGAAGAGATTGCCAGCCTCTCCGGCTTCTGCGCCCTGCGCCGCTGGATCGACAACCTGGACACCCGCTGGCTGGACGGCAAGATCCGCCGCTTCCAGAGCTATGCGCTGATGTCCGCCGAACCGGGCGCCCACTACGGCCTGGGGCTGGATGCCTACGCCACCTGGACCTCCCCGATCCGCAAGTACGGCGACATGGTCAACCATCGCCTGCTCAAGGCCGTCATCGCCGGCAAGACCCCGGGTGAGCGCCCGAGCCTGGAGCTCACCGAGCACCTGACCGCCTGCCGCCGCCTGCACCGCATGGTGGAGCGTGACATCGGCGACTGGCTCTATGTCCGCTACCTCAAGGCCGATGCCGGCACCGACAAGGTGTTCAACGCCGAGATCATCGACGTGATGCGTGCCGGCCTCAAGCTGCGTCTGCGCGAGAACGGTGCCGTGGTGTTCATGCCCGCCCGCCATATCCTCGACAACAAGGATCGGCTGGAGTGCAACTGGGACAACGGCCGCGTCTATCTGGACAAGACCGAGGTGGTCTACGAGCTCGGCCAGATCATCGAGGTCAAGCTGACCGAAGCGGTGGAAGAGACCCGCTCCCTCATCGCCAAGCCGGCGGTGGAGCTGGTGCCGGGCCCGGCGCCGGTCGCCCCGACCAGCGAAGCCGATGCCGCGCCTGCCGACGAGGCACCCAAGGCCGAATAAGCCAGACTTCCCCACCTTGCAAAAGCCCGCACCCTGCGGGCTTTTTTATTGGACCATGCCGCCCGCCGAGTCCGCCGATCATTTTTTGTACGCCCCGAGCTTGCCAGTTGTTCGTTACGAGCATAGAGTGAATCCACAAATGAACGAACGTTCGCTCATGGTTGATTTTCAGGCAAGAGGCATCCCCATGACCACCAACAACCTGCGGCTGGAGCAGCGGCGCGAGCAGATCATCCAGGCGGCGCTCGGCTGCTTTATCGAACGGGGCTTCCACCAGACCGGCATGCGCGACATCGCCGCCGCCGCCGGAGTGAGCCTCGGCAACCTCTACAACCACTTCGCCCGCAAGGAAGAACTGATCGCCCTGATCGCCTCGCTGGAGGCGGCCGAGCTGCAACCCCTGCTGGATGAGCTGGCCCAGGGGCCGGCCCGGGCGGCGCTGGCCCGCTTCGCCGCCGGCTACCTCGCCTGGTCGCTGACTCCGGAGAACCTGCTGCTCGGCACCGAGATCCTGGCCGAGCTGACCCGCCATCCGGAGATGGCCGCCACCTTCGCCAGCAACCAGCGCCAGCTGTGCGATGCCCTGGCGGCGGCGGTGCGCCGTGGCCAGCAGGCGGGGGAGCTGGCTGCACACCTGCAACCGGATCTCACCGCCCAGCTGTTGCTGGACGCACTGGAGGGACAGGCGGTGCGCCACGCCCTGGCTCTGCATCCAGAGCAGGCACCGGTCGAGCAAAGATTGCCGTCCCTGCTGGACCAGCTGCTCGGCCCGGCCTGCTGATCACCCCAAGGAGTCACCACCATGACGACCCCGCACAATCGACTGGAAGGACTGGATCTGGCCCGTGCCATGGCCCTGCTCGGCATGGTGCTGGTGAATTTTCGCATCGCCATGGGGGTGTTGGCAGGCGGGCCGACCTGGCTCAAGCCCCTGCTGGACGCACTGGAAGGGCGCTCCGCCGCCAGCTTCGTGGTACTGGCCGGCATCGGGCTGGGGCTGTCGACCCGCAAGCTGGCGTGGTCGGCGGCCATGAGCCATACCGCCAGGCGGGCCCTGTTCCTGCTGATCGTGGGGCTGCTCAACTACCTGGTGTTTCCGGCCGACATCATCCACTACTACGCCGTCTACTTTCTGCTGGGGGCCTGCTGTCTCCGGCTTCCCTCCCCCTGGCTGCTGGCCCTGATCCCGCTGCTGGCGGCAAGCTTCGTCGGCCTGCTGTTCCTGCTCGATTACGATCGGGGCTGGCAGTGGCACAGCTTCAGCTATCCCGAGTTCTGGACCCTGGCCGGCTTCATCCGCAATCTGCTGTTCAACGGCTGGCACCCGGTGGTGCCCTGGCTGGGCTTTCTGCTCTACGGCCTCTGGCTGAGCCGCCAATCTCTGGCCAATCCGGTCACCCAGCGCTGGCTGCTGGCCGGCGGGGTGAGCGCCATGGCGCTGGCCAAGGGGCTGTCGCTCTGGTTGCCGACCCTCTTGCCGAACCCCGAGCTGGCGCCACTGCTGGCGACCCAGCCCATTCCCCCGGCGCCGCTCTACCTGCTGTTCGGCATGGGTGCGGCCAGCACCCTGATCGCACTCTGCCTCTGGCTAGGACGCGCCCTGCCCGAGGCCCGCTGGTGGCGATTGTGGCTACCGGTCGGCCGGCAGACCCTGACCCTCTATCTGGCCCACATCATGCTCGGCATGGGGGTACTGGAGGCCATCGGCTGGCTGCAGGGGCAGGATCTGCCCGAGGTGGTGCTGGCCGCCACCCTCTTCGCCCTGGCGGCACTGCTGTTTGCCAATCTCTGGAGTCAGCGCTTCGAGCGAGGCCCGCTGGAGTGGCTGATGCGTCGGCTCTGCGGCTGAAGGAGATCATGAAGAACTGAAAGTGGGTTACAAAATAATTGATTCATTGGTTATTTGAATGTGGATTAAAGCAATCCATCGTCAACACCCTCACTTTTCAGGTCAGGCGAATTGCTCCAATTGAATACAAATAATGAAAGTGAGAAACAGATCACATTGACATCAGGTTTGCGCAAACAGCAAAGAGTGATTTGTGTCACATAAAAACGATACTGGCGGCAGTAAAGATCGAAATGTAGCCGAAATACAGAGAGTGAATGTGATCGACATCACTATGAAGGGAGGGGGGTGGCCGGGGTATTTGAGAGCTGCGTCACAAGACACCCCGTTTTCAGCCTAATTTGATCACAAGCTGGTAGATTGAAGTTGCTTAGACGACAGGGATGGCGGTTCGGCAAAACCGGCCAGCCCGACTACCACTTTTAATCAAACAGGCTTAAAACGGGGTCCCGACATGTTATCACCGGATACCAAAGTCAAGATACAGAATTTTGGACGCTTCCTGTCCAATATGGTCATGCCCAACATAGGCGCCTTCATCGCCTGGGGCTTTATTACCGCCCTCTTCATCCCCACCGGCTGGCTGCCGAGCGAAACCTTGGCCAAGCTGGTCGGTCCCATGATCACCTACCTGCTGCCGCTGCTGATTGGCTATACCGGCGGCAAGCTGATGGGCGGTGAGCGCGGCGGCGTGGTCGGTGCCATCACCACCATGGGCGTCATCGTGGGGACCGACATTCCCATGTTCATGGGCGCCATGATGGTCGGCCCGCTCGGTGGCTGGGCCATCAAGCGTTTCGACAAGGCGATGGAAGGTCGCGTCAAGAGCGGCTTCGAGATGCTGGTCAACAACTTCTCCGCCGGCCTCATCGGCATGCTGCTGGCGATCCTCGCCTTCTTCGTGATCGGCCCCTTCGTCAAGGTGCTCTCCGGCGTACTGGCCGGTGGCGTCGGCTTCCTGGTGGACAACAACCTGCTGCCGCTCACCTCCATCTTCGTTGAGCCGGCCAAGATCCTGTTCCTCAACAACGCCATCAACCACGGCATCTTCTCGCCGCTGGGGATCCAGCAGGCCACCGAGCACGGCCGCTCCATCTTCTTCCTGATAGAAGCGAACCCGGGCCCGGGCATGGGCGTGCTGCTGGCCTACATGGTGTTTGGTCGCGGCGCCGCCAAGCAGTCCGCTGCCGGTGCCTCCATCATTCACTTCTTCGGCGGCATCCACGAGATCTACTTCCCGTACGTGCTGATGAACCCGCGCCTCATCTTGGCGGTGATCGCCGGCGGCATGACCGGGGTGTTCACCCTGACCCTGTTCAACGCAGGTCTGGTCTCCCCCGCCTCACCGGGTTCCATCTTCGCCGTGCTGTTGATGACACCGAAAGCCTCCCTGATCGGGGTGCTGCTCTCCATCGTCGCTTCCACCACCGTCTCCTTCCTGGTCGCCGCCGTGTTCGTGCGTGCCCAGCAGCCGGAAGCCGACGAGGCCGATGCCCTCGGTGAAGCCACCCGCAAGATGAAAGCAATGAAGGGTGCCAAGCCCGAGACCGCAGCGGCCAAGAAGCCGGGCGGTGAACTGATGGCAGTGCGCAACATCGTCGTCGCCTGCGATGCGGGCATGGGCTCCAGCGCCATGGGCGCCGGCCTGCTGCGCAAGCGGGTGCAGGCCGCCGGCCTCGACATCAGCGTCACCAACCGCGCCATCGATCAGCTCGACGATCAGGTGGACTGGGTCATCACCCACAAGGATCTGACCGAGCGGGCCCGTCGCCACGCGCCGCACGCCCACCACATCTCGCTCACCAACTTTCTCGACAACGGTCTCTATCAGGAGCTGGTACAGAGCCTGACTCAGGCCGCCAACGATGACGTCGCCAACCCGCAACTGCTGGTAGCCGCCAACGACGACAGCTACGAGCCGCAGGCCGCCGAAGTGTTTACCCTGAGCCGTCATGACGTGCACCTGGGGCTCAAGGCCGACAACAAGGAGGCCGCCATCCGGGCTGCCGGCAAGCTGCTGGCGGAGCGGGGCTACGTGGCACCCGACTACGTCAACGCCATGCTGGAGCGCGAGCAGCTGGTCTCCACCTACCTCGGCGAATCCATCGCCGTGCCGCACGGCACCATCGCCGCCAAGGAGTTTGTGAAGCGCACCGGCATCGTCATCTGCCAATACCCGGCCGGGGTCGCCTTCGGCGAGGCGGCCGATGAAGTGGCGCGGCTGGTGATCGGCATCGCCGCCCGCAACGACGAACACATGCAGGTGATAACCCGCCTGACCAATGCACTGGACGAACCCGGCCTCATCGACCGGCTGGCCAGCACCCAGGATCCCCAGGAGTTCCTGGATCTGCTGGGTGCCGAACAGGCTGCCTGATCGTCCTTCATCGTCTTTGGTTCAAGAGGTTAATATCATGAAAACATTGCATTTTGGTGCCGGCAACATCGGTCGCGGCTTCATCGGCAAACTGCTGGCTGACGCCAGCCACCAGGTCACTTTCGCTGACGTCAACGAGACCCTGATCGACCAGCTCAACCACCGCCAGGAGTACAAGGTGCACGTGGTGGGAGCGGATCAGAAGCTGGACGTGGTGCGCAACGTGGCGGCGGTGAGCTCCGCCGGCCACGAGGTGATCGCCCGCATCATCACCGCCGATCTGGTGACCACCGCGGTCGGCCCCAACATTCTGGACAAGATTGCCAGCACCCTGGCCAAGGGGCTGCAGGCCCGCTTCGATGCCGGCAACCTGACACCGCTCAACGTCATCGCCTGCGAGAACATGGTGCGCGGCACCAGCCATCTCAAGCAGGAGGTACTCAAGTACCTGCCGGTCGCGTATCATGCCACCCTCGACGCCTGCATCGGCTTCGTCGACTCGGCGGTGGACCGCATCGTTCCGCCGGCGGCGGCCAACGATGATCCGCTGGAAGTGACGGTGGAGAGCTTCAGCGAGTGGATCGTCGACCAGACCCAGTTCAAGGGCGAGCTGCCGCAGGTGGCGGGCATGGAGCCCACCGACAACCTGATGGCCTTCGTCGAGCGCAAGCTGTTCACCCTCAACACCGGCCACATCGTCACCGCCTACCTCGGCAAGCTGAGGGGCTATCGCACCATCCGCGAGGCGATCGAGGATCCGCTGATCCGCAGCAAGGTACGTCGCGCCATGGAGGAGAGCGGTGCCGTGCTGGTGCAACGCTACGGTTTCGACCCGCGTCTGCACGCCGCCTACATCGAGAAGATCCTGGCCCGCTTCGCCAACCCCTATCTGGTGGACGAGATTGACCGGGTCGGCCGTCAGCCGCTGCGCAAGCTGGCGGCGGGGGATCGGCTGGTGAAGCCGCTGCTCGGCACCCTGGAGTTCGGCCTGCCGAGCGATCACCTGCAGGAGGGGATCGCCGCGGCGCTGCACTATCGCAACACCGATGACCCGCAGGCGGTGGAGCTGCAACAGCTGCTGGCGGAGCTGGGCCCGGCCCAGGCTCTGGCCCGCATCACCGGCCTGGCTGCCGACAGCGACATCGTCAGCGCCATCGTCACCCGTTATGGCAATTTGAAGTGACCTGATGAGGCGCCGCCGTCGCCGGCCCACTAAGGCCGGCCACCAAAGCGCCTCATACGATAAAAACCGGGAGAGAGGCCCACTCTCTCCCTGTCAGCTGGACCCAATGCACTTATGACCACACACCAGGAAGATGAAGTACTGGAGCGACTGAACGAGCAGGATGGCCCTCGCGGCTTCTTTCTCGAGGTCGTGACCATCCTGGAAGAGGCGGTCGACTCTCTGATGCGACGCGCGTTCCGTCAGGAGGAGTATGCCGTCAAATACGCCATCGAACCCCTGCTCAACCAGAGCGGCCCCCTCGGCCAGCTGGAGGTACGCCTCAAGCTCATCTTCGCCCTCGGCCTCATCTCCCTCGAGCGCTATCAGGATCTCGAGGCTTACCTGAAGATCCGCGATTTTCTGGTGCGCGACCCCAAGGATTACCACTTCAGCGACAAGCCCATCCGCGATCTGCTGGCACGCCTGCACGGCGTCAGCCAGGGCGGCATGATGCCGCAGGAGGCCCCCGCCAACGAGGAGGACTGGCCCTTCTACCAGATGCAGCTGAACCGGCTCGATCAGGTGGTGCGCTCGGCGCTGGTACTGGCGGTGGCCGACTGCGTCACCGAACTCCACAAAGAGAGCCCCATCTAATCCGGCTGGTGGCCGCAGCCAGCGGCCACACCCCGCCCCTCTCCCGCGGCCATGCCCCCGTGACGCCCGCTGTCGCGCGATCCGCTTCCCCCCTTGTTCCCGCCGCCGGCGGGTGTCAATCTGACCATCTTCCCCACTACACTTCCTCCAGGTTCATCGCCTTAATCGAGGTCTGCATGATTGCTCTCTCCCTGGCCGGGATCGCCCTGGTCTCAGTGCTGGCCCAGTGGCTGGCCTGGTCGCTGCGGGTGCCCGCCATCCTGTTTCTGCTGCTCACCGGCCTGCTGCTCGGCCCTGTCAGCGGCCTGCTCGACCCCGACGCCCTGCTCGGCGACCTGCTGTTTCCGCTGGTCTCCCTGTCGGTCGCCATCATCCTGTTCGAGGGGGCGCTCACCCTGCACCTGGCCGAGCTGAAAGGGATCGGCAAGGTGGTGCGCAACCTCTGCTCGGTGGGCATGCTGGCCAGCTTCGCCGTCATCGGCAGCGCCGGTTACTTCCTGCTGGGACTGGACTGGCGGGTCGCCATGGTGCTCGGTGCCGTGCTGGTGGTGACCGGCCCGACCGTGGTCGCCCCCATGCTCAACGTGATCCGCCCGACCCGGGAGGTAGACCGCATCCTGCGCTGGGAGGGGATCGTCATCGATCCCATCGGCGCCCTGTTTGCGGTGCTGGTGTTCGAGGCGGTGCGCCTCGGCAGTCAGGGGGATCTCATCGGCCACACCCTGCTGGCGCTGGCCAAGACGGTGGGAGTGGGCTCGCTCATCGGGGTCGGTGCCGGCTGGCTCACCACCCTGCTGATCCGCAAGGACTGGCTGCCGGTCAGCCTGCACAAGTTCGGGGTGCTGGCGCTGGTGCTGGTCACCTTCAGCCTCTCCAACTGGCTCAGCCACGAATCCGGCCTGCTGGCAGTGACCGTGTTCGGCATCTGGCTCGCCAATCAGGAGGGGCTGGACCTGGAGGAGGTGCTGGCTTTCAAGGAGGATCTCGCCGTCATCCTCATCTCCTCCCTGTTCATCCTGCTGGCGGCCCGCCTCGATCTGGCCCAGCTCTGGCAGCTCGGCCCCATGGTGCTGGCGCTGCTGTGCGTGGTGCAGTTCGTGGCACGCCCGCTCTGCATCCTGGTCTCCACCTGGGGATCCGATCTCTCCTGGCGGGCCCGCGCCCTGCTCGGCTGGATCGCACCGCGCGGCATCGTCGCGGCGGCGGTCAGCGCCTCCTTCGCCATCAGCCTGCACCAGGCCGGCATTCCCGATGCCGACAAGCTGGTGCCGCTGGTGTTTGCGGTGATCATCTCCACCGTGGTGCTGCAGAGCCTCACCTCGGCGCCGCTGGCCGGTCTGCTCAAGATGCGCCAGAGCGCCCCCAACACCTGGCTCATCATAGGGGCCAACTCGGTGGCGCGGGCCATCGGCCGGGCGCTGGCGGATCAGGGGGTACCGGTCCAGCTCTGCGATCCAGCCTGGGAGTTCTGCCGTCAGGCACGGATGAGCAACCTGCCCTGCTACTTCGGCAACCCGCAATCCGAACACGCCGAGCTGCACCTGCCGCTCACCAGCATCAGCACAGTGCTGGCGCTCTCCCCCAACCGCCACAACAACGCCCTCGGCGTGCTGCACTTCGCCCACCTTTACGGTGAGGAGAAGGTCTACTCCCTGCGCTCCAGCGAGCAGCACGGCAAGGCCAATCGGGAGAGCGCCACCTTTCGCGCCCGCCAGAACCTGTTCGGTCCCGACATCAACTACGCCCGGTTGAGCGGCCTGCTCAGCCGGGGCGGCCAGATCAAGGCGACCCGGCTGAGCGAGGCGTTCGACTGGGCCCAGTACCAGGAGGCCAACCCGGGCGCCATCCCGCTGTTCGTGCTGGACGGCAAGGGGCGGACCCGCATCGTCACCGGCCCCGTCGAACCGCTGGCCGGGGAGCTGCTGATCGCCCTGCAGCCGCCGAAAGAGACGGCCGCCCCATGAGCGAGTCCCGGCCCAACCCGCTGTTGGCCCCACTGCTGACACTGCTGCGGCAGGCAAGCGGCAGCTACAAGGTGCACGAACTGCTGGCCGAGCTGCGCCGCCAGGAGGTCATCCCGCCCCTGCCGGGGGATGAGCAGCTGCAGCTGTTTCGCCTCAACTTCCTCATCATGAACGCCCTCTACCAGCTGCAGGCCGAGCTTCATGGCGAAGGGTGGTGGCTGGTGATCAGCACTCTGGATATCCGGCTCGAACCGCTCGCCACCCGCGAGGGGGCAAGCGCCCTCGCCCAGGGCGAGGCGCTGCGCAGTTACTACCTTGACTGGCAGGTGTTCTGGCAGACCGACCGGGAGGAGGTGGAGGCGCTGCTCGGCAGCTTCTGGCGGGCCTGTGAGCGGGATGAGCACAGGGCCGAGGCGCTGACCCTGTTCGCCCTGCCGACCGGGGCGCAGCCCGATGCCATCCGCCGCCGCTGGCGGGAGCTGGCGCTGCAACACCACCCGGATCGCGGGGGCGATGCCGACACCTTCATCCGCCTGCGCTGGGCCTGGGAGCACCTCAAATCGGCCAAATGAGCCGGCCGACCCCGACCGCAACCACTAGACTTGAAGTGGCATCAAGCGTCACGGGAGGATGTCATGACAGTCAGCGAACTTCGCCAGCTCTATCAGCAGCAAGCCTTCAAGGAAGCCGAGATCCTGCAGGACGCCATCCTGCCCGGCTGGATCGTGGAGTTCAGGGGTCAGGACGGCAAGCTGTACGAGATGACCGACACCCTGGGCTGCCCCCGCTACTTCGGCTCGGTCGAGGAGGCCCGCCAGCACGTGCACCTGGTGGCGGATTGCCCGATCCAGGTCGAGCACCTCTACCGCTTCTTCGAACGCTGAGGGATCGGCAGGCTCAAAAAAGGCTCCCAAGGGAGCCTTTTCTCATTCCGGTTGCAGGGGTTCCGCCCCCTTGCCCTCCAGCCGCCTGACCGGCTTTTGCAGGATCAGGTTGGCCGGATAGGTGACCAGATCGCCGTTGTCATCGCGCACCCGCACGTAGAAGAGGCCGATCTCGGTGATGACCCCGGTGACCGAGTCATCCTTGTCGAGGATCCGGATCCGGTCGCCAATCTTGTAGGGGAAGGCGAAGAAGATGGTGATGCTGGCGGTGATGTTGGAGAGGATCGACCACTGCGCCACCATGGCGACGCCCAGCACCGCGAAGAAGGAGGAGGCCAGCACCACCAGCCGCGAGAAGTCGAGCCCCCATACCCCGGCCAGGATCAGCAGGGTGGCGCAGCCGAGCAGGAAGTGGAACACGTGCTCCACGTAGAGCACCCGGTTCTCGCTCACCTGCCGGGTCTGGGCCAGCGCCAGCAGGCTCTTGTGAATGAGCCCGCGAACGAGGGTGTGGCCCAGCAGCAACAGCAGGGTCACGCCAAAAGATTCCCATGTCGTCATGTCTGCTCCTTACCACCAGCGCCGATGCTTGAGCCAGACCGCCAGCCCGGTCGCCAGCGCCACCAGGGAGCCGCAGAAGATCCAGAAGGCGGTCGGGCTCTCGGCCCCGGGAATGCCCCCCAGGTTGATGCCGAACAGGCCGGTCAGGAAGCTGGCGGGCAGGAACAGCAGCGCCATCACCGACATCTGGTAGGCGCGGCGATTGGTCGCCTCCGCCATCAGGTTGTTGATCTCGTCCGCCAGCACGGCGGTACGCGCCACCCCGGCATCCAGATCGTCCAGCCAGCGCCGCAGCCGGTCGGCGATGTCCAGCAGACGCCGGCGGTCATCTTCATCCAGCCAGCTGATCTTCTCGTTGGCGAGGCGCGCCACCAGATCCCGCTGCGGCGAGAGGTAGCGGCGGATCATGATGAGCTGCTTGCGGATCAGCGCCAGCCGGCCGTTGGCGGGCAGGTCGCGCATCAGCACCATCTCCTCCAGATCCAGGATCTGATCGTGCAGCTCCTCGACAAACTCCCCGGCCCGATCAGTCAGGGCGTCGCAGATCTCCACCAGCCAGTCGGCCGGGGTATCGGCGCCGCCCCCCAGCTTGAGCTGGTTGAACACGTCCTGCTCCGACAGCAGCGGCCGGCGCCGGCTGCTGATGATGAGATCCGGGGTGATGTAGATGCGCAGCGCCACCATCTCTTCCGGCCTGTGATCCTTGTTGTGGTTGATGCCGCGCAGGATCAGCAGCACCGTCTCCCCCATCCTTACCAGCTTGGGGCGATTGCTCTGGCCGAGCAGCGACTCGCGCGCCGCATCATTGAGCAGCGGGGTCTGCAGCAGCCAGCGCGCCGCCTCCGGATTGCCGTAGTCCAGATGCAGCCAGCCCGGCTGCTGCGCCGGTATCTCGCTGCCCGCCACCAGTGGCTGCATGCCACCCCTGCCATCCAGGGTCAGGCCATAAATTACGTCACTGGGCACCCGATCCATCTGCTCGTCCTTTTCGCTCATGTTCATCGGCCCAGCTTACACCAAAGCCGGGCCCGACTCAGCCCCGGGGCAGCCGCCCCGCGCCGGCCGTGTTAAGATGCGCCACTCGTTTCAGACACAGGAAGCCCTGCCATGCCCATCTGGGTCGATGCCGATGCCTGCCCCATTCCGGTCAAGGAGATCCTTTACCGCGCCGCCCACCGTGCCCAGGTGGTGACCACGCTAGTGGCCAATCAGGGGCTGCGGGTGCCCCCATCCCCCTTCATCAAGACCCAGCAGGTGGAGAAGGGCTTCGATGTGGCAGATCATGTCATCGCCCAGCAGGTCAAACCCGGCGATCTGGTGATCACCGGCGACATCCCGCTCGCCTCCTGGGTGATCGATGCCGGCGGCGAGGCGCTCAATCCTCGCGGCGAGATCTACACCCGCGAGACCATCAAGGCGCGGCTCGGCATGCGCAACTTCATGGAGGAGCTGCGCTCGGCCGGGGTGCAGACCGGCGGCCCGGCCCCCCTCAACGCGGCCGACAAGCAGCGCTTCGCCAACGCCCTCGACAAGTGGCTCATCCGGGGCAAGCTGAGTTGATTACCCCCTCCCCGGCATCCAGCCGGGGATATTCATTCCTACCTCCTTGTGCTTAATTTTTCCTTAAGTTTGGTGCTCTAACCTTGTGGCTGTTGACCCAACCACCCGCAAGGAGCAAGCAATGAAACTGACCCCCCTGTTGTTACTGATCCCCCTGTTGAGCGGCGCAGCCCTGGCCGATCCCCAATGTACCCAGGCCGACAAGAGCAAGTGGATGAGCGAAGCCGACGCCCAGCAGCAGATCAAGGCGATGGGCTATGACATCAAGAAGTTCAAGGTCACCAAGACCAACTGCTACGAGATTTACGGTTGGGACAAGGAGAAGCGCAAGGTCGAGATCTACTTCGACCCGACCGATCTGAAGAAAGTGAAAGAAGAGATCGACGAATAATCCGGCCATGGGCCGGTCTCCTGCCGGCCCTTTCTATGGAGCCACGCCATGACAACCTCATCTGAAGTGAAAGTCTGGGATCCCCTCATCCGGGTGTTTCACTGGGCCACCGTCACCCTCTGCCTGCTCAACTTCTTCGTGCTGGAAGAGGGCAGCAAGCCTCACAAATATGCCGGCTACGCAGTGGGCATCCTGCTGATCATCCGCCTGCTGTGGGGGCTGGTCGGTCCCCATTACGCCCGCTTTGGCCAATGGTGGCCGACCCCGGCCCGGGTACGCTACTACCTGCGTCAGCTGGCCCAGAGGCGTCACCCCTACTACCTCGGCCACAACCCGGTCGGTGCCCTGATGATCTGGCTGCTGCTGCTGTCGCTGGTCGGCACCGTCGTCACCGGCTGGCTCACCACCTGGGATGCCTTCTGGGGCGAAGACTGGCTGGAGGAGCTGCACGGGATCATTGCCAACACCCTGATGGCTGCCGTCGGCGTCCATGCGGCCGTGGTGATCCTGACCGATCGCCTCACCCGCAGCGACCTGGTGCGCGCCATGGTGCTGGGCAAAAAACGGGTGCCCGCCGATGCCAAGGTGGAAGATCCGCGCAGTTAATGACCGGGCTGCCCCTCGGGCCCCGGTTTTTTGCTGCATTGGCCCGCGACACTGGTAAGATGCGCCGCCATTTTCCCCATGTCGTAGCCATCATGACCGCCCAAGGGCACCTGCTCTTCTCCGTTACCTGCACCCTGCTCGCCCACAAACTCCAGCTGACGCCGGCCCTGGCCGACGCCAGCCTGTGGCACACCATTCCTGCCGCACTGGCCAGCGCCCTGCTGCCGGACCTCGACCACCCCAAGTCGGTGCTGGGGCAACGCCTGCCTTGGATCTCCAAACCCTTGTCGCGGCTGTTCGGTCATCGCGGTTTCACTCACAGCCTGCTGGCGGTGGCCGCCGCCATCTGGGGACTGGATCAGAGCCTGGCTCCCGCCCTGCTGCCCACCGGCGTCAAGGATGCCCTTATCATCGGCTACCTCAGCCACCTGCTGGGAGACTGGCTCACCCCGGCCGGCATTCCGCTGCTGTGGCCCAGCAAGCGCCGCTACCGGCTGCCGGGCTGGCCGCTCAAAAGCGGCGGCGCCGTCGAGACCGGCTTTTGCACTCTCACCCTGCTGGCCGCCGGTTACTGGGCCCACTGGCCAGGCTAGCGGTCCGTCAGGCCAGCTAGCACCTGCTGTTGCCAAAAAAACAAACCCCTGCCGAGGCAGGGGTTTGTCATGGTGAGAGCGGGTGGCTGAATTACAGCATCACACCGGCAATCACGGCGGAGAGCAGGCTCACCAGGGTGGAGCCGTACACCAGCTTCAGACCGAAGCGGGAGACCATGTTGCCCTTCTCTTCGTTCAGCGCCTTCACCGCACCGGCGATGATGCCGATGGAGCTGAAGTTGGCGAACGACACCATGAAGATGGAGAGGATGCCGATGGTGCGCGGAGAGAGCTGGGCAGCAATCTTGCCCAGATCCATCATGGCCACGAACTCGTTGGTCACCAGCTTGGTCGCCATGATGGAGCCGGCTTGCAGCGCCTCACCACTCGGGATGCCCAGGATCCAGGCGATCGGGTAGAAGAGGTAGCCCATGACGAACTGGAAGTTGACGCCGAATGCCATCTCGAACAGGTAGTTGATGAGGGCAATCAGGGCGATGAAGCCGACCAGCATGGCACCCACGATGACCGCTACGGTGAAACCGGCCATGATGTACTCGCCCAGCATCTCGAAGAAGTTCTCTTTCTTCGGGCTGTGGTGCTCGTCACCTTCGGCCAGCGCCTTGGCGTCGGTCACTGTGTTGTCCGGCTCGTAGGGGTTGATCAGCGACAGCACGATGAAGGTGCTGAACATGTTGAGCACCAGCGCAGCCACCACGTAGCGCGGCTCGATCAGCTGCATGTAGGCACCGACGATGGACATGGAGACGGTGGACATGGCAGTGGCGGCCAGGGTGTACATCTGCTTCTCGTTCAGGTGCGGCAGGATGTTCTTGAGCGCGATGAAGTTCTCGGACTGGCCGACGATCATGGAGCTGATGGCGTTGAAGGACTCCAGCTTGCCCATGCCGTTGATCTTGGCCAGCACTGTACCGATGCCGCGGATCACCAGCGGCAGCAGACGGATGTACTGCAGGATACCGATCAGCACGGAGATGAAGACGATGGGCATCAGCACCATCAGGAAGAAGGAGAAAGCCCCTTCATTGACCAGGCCGCCGAACACGAAGTCGGTACCCTGTTTGGCAAACTCCATCAACTTGGTGAAGCCGGCCGCGAAGCCACCCACCACCGCCAGACCCACTTCGGAGTTCAGCATGAACCAGGCCAGCGCCAGTTCGACCACCAGCAGTTGGCCGATATAACGCAGTTTGATCTGTTTCCAGTTGTGGCGGTTGGCCAGCAAAGCAAGAGCGAGGACCATCACGAGTCCGAGCACAAAGTGAACGTATTCCATACCAGTAGCACCTGAGTAATTTTTAATTTTTTGACCGGCGCCATCATAGACATTTGCATATTTAAAAATCAGATAGCCATCACAATCTGCGGTAAAAATATGCATGTTGGATAATACAAACGTTTTTAAATTAATTAAACGCTCACGCAAGCATCAAATCGTTGTTCAATAAACATAAAAATCATTAACAAACAGCAAGTTAAAAATAAACCACTCCGTCTGGCAGGGCTATTTTCACAGCTTGCTCACATTTATTTAAAACCTGGCGAATGGCGTCATAGCGGTGAGGTTAAATTTACGACGAATTTATTTAATCAAATCAAAATGACAAACGTTTATCTTATTTGCGATGAATGGCCCGGCCTCTTTCAGCTAATTCCCGAAAGGCAGTGGGGTATTTTCAGGCGAGCCGGACAACATGCCGCCACCGTTTTTCTCCGGCGGCGGCCCCGCCATCGTCGCCGTCCAGTCGTTCAAAAATCCGCCACACCCGGCAGCGCTTTCTGATACAATGCGCGCCCTTGCGCACGGCGCAGCCCGTTTTCTCCGATATAGAGTCTTTTTGTGAACAACGAATTTAGCAGCCTGAACCTCTCCCCCGCCCTGCAGGACAACCTCGCCAGCCTGGGTTATCTGCAGATGACCCCGATCCAGGCCCAGAGTCTGCCCCTGGTACTCGATGGCAAAGACCTGATCGCCAAGGCAAAAACCGGCAGCGGCAAGACCGCGGCCTTCGGCCTCGGCCTGCTTGCCAACCTCGATGTCAACCGGCTCGAGGTGCAGGCGCTGGTGCTCTGTCCGACCCGCGAGCTGGCCGATCAGGTTGCCACCGAGATCCGCCGTCTCGCCCGCACCCTGCCCAACGTCAAGCTGGTCACCCTGTGCGGCGGCACCCCGACCGCACCGCAATCCGCCACCCTGAGCTTTGGCGCCCACATCGCCGTCGGCACCCCGGGCCGGATCCTCAAGCACCTGGAGCAGGGCACCCTCGAGCTGGACGGCCTCAAGACGCTGGTGCTGGACGAAGCGGATCGCATGCTGGACATGGGCTTTGGCGAAGACATCAACCGGGTCATCAGCCACGCCCCGCGCGACCGCCAGACCCTGCTGTTCTCCGCCACCTATCCGGAAGGGATCGCCCAGATGAGCCGCGGCGTGCAGCGCAACCCGGTCGAGGTGAGCGTAGAGTCCCTGCACGAAGACAGCGCCATCGAGCAGAAGCTGTATGAAGTGCCGGCTGGCCAGCGCCTCGATGCCCTCGGCTGGTTGCTCAGCCACTACCAGCCGAGCTCCTGCGTGGTGTTCTGCAACACCAAGCGGGCCTGCAACGACGTGGCCGATCATCTGGCCGCCAAGGGCTTCTCGGCGCTGGCGCTGAACGGTGACCTGGAGCAGCGCGAGCGGGATCAGGTGCTGGTGCGCTTCGCCAACGGCAGCGCCACCATCCTGGTGGCCACCGACGTGGCGGCCCGCGGCCTCGACATCAAGGAGCTGGGCGCCGTCATCAACTACGAGCTGACCTACGACCCCGAAGTGCACGTGCACCGCATCGGTCGTACCGGCCGCGCCGGCCAGCAAGGTCTGGCCCTGAGCCTCTACCAGCCGAACGAGGCCCAGCGCGTCAACTTCATCGAGGAGTACCAGCAGGCCCCCATTCCCCAGGGCGATCTGGCCGGGATCGGCCGCGACATCAAGCCGATCGCGCCGCAGATGGTGACCCTCTCCATCGATGCGGGTCGCAAGAGCAAGGTGCGCGCCGGTGACATCCTGGGCGCCCTGACTGGCGAAGGCGGCATTGCCGGGGCCGATGTGGGCAAGATCCAGATTTCCGAGCAGTACTCCTACGTGGCGGTGAAGCGCCAGGTGGCGAGCGCCGCCCTCAAGCGGCTGCAGGAAGGCAAGATCAAGGGGCGCAGCTACCGCGCTCGCAAGCTGGGCTAAGGTTCACGACACAGGCGCCGGTTCGGCGCCTGTTTCATATTTATCCGTGCCCATGAAAACAAGGCAGATGCCATGACCCAGACAACCCGACCCGAAGTGAGCTGCCAGAACTGCGAAGCCTGCTGCTGCCGCCTCGAGGTGATGCTGTTTACCGATACCGGCGTACCGGATCGCTATGTGGAAGAGCGGGAAGGTGAAGTACCGGTGATGCACCGGCTGGAAGATGGCTGGTGCGCGGCGCTCGACCGCAACACCATGATGTGCCGCATCTACGAAGTCCGTCCCTTGATATGCCGTGAATTTGAAATGGGTGAGCCGGACTGTATCGACGAGC
>NZ_JASCAS010000009.1:0-38750 GCF_029967615.1 Aeromonas sp. V90_14
TGGTCAAGTCCGTGGACGGCACCGAGCACACCGTCACCATCACCATCACCGGCGTGAACGATGGCGCCGTGGTGGCGGGGGATGACCTGGGGGCGGTGACCGAAGATCTGAACGTGGTCGGCGGCAAGCTGAGCGACAGCGGCGTGCTGACCATCAGCGATGCGGATCAGGGTCAGGCCAAGTTCGTGGCGGGCAACGGCACCCCGAGCAATGGTGCACTGGGCAGCCTCTCCATCACCGAGACCGGTACCTGGAGCTACAACGTCGACAACAGCAAGGTACAGTACCTGGGCCTGGGCGAAACCCGGATAGAGAGCTTTACCGTGCAGTCGGTGGATGGCACCACCCACACCGTCACCATCACCATCACCGGCGTGAACGATGGCGCCGTGGTGGCGGGGGATGACCTGGGGGCGGTGACCGAAGATCTGAACGTGGTCGGCGGCAAGCTGAGCGACAGCGGCGTGCTGACCATCAGTGATGCGGATCAGGGTCAGGCCAAGTTCGTGGCTGGCAACGGCACCCCGAGCGCGGGCGCACTGGGCAGCCTGACCATCACCGAAGGCGGCGCCTGGACCTACAACGTCGACAACAGCAAGGTGCAGTACCTGGGCCAAGGTGAGACCCGTATTGAAACCTTCACCGTCAAGAGTGTGGATGGCACCAGCCATACCGTCTCGGTCACCATCACCGGTACCAACGATGCACCAACCCTGAGTATCGACAAGGGGGCCGTGGTCTCCGAAGAGGGGCTGGCCGGCGGCATTGCCGATACGGCAGGCAGCAGCGATACCACCGATAGCGTGGCCGCCAGCGGCAAGATCACGGTCGGCGATGTCGACAGCCAGGATACGCTCACTATCAGCCTGAACGGGCCGGCTGGCCTGACGGCTGGCGGTGCCGCGGTGCAGTGGAACTGGAATGCCGCCACCAAGGTATTGACCGGTTATACCGGTACACCGGGCGGCGCCGACTACAAGGCAGTCATGGATGTGAAGCTGACCGCGCCCGCCGGCAACGGCAAGGGCGACTGGAGTTATGACGTGACGCTCAAGGCTCCGCTTGATCATCCGGTCAAGGGCAGTGAAGACGTACTCAACTTCCAGATCGGTGTGACCGTATCGGATGGCAAGACCACCACCACCGGCAGTCTGCCGATCTCGGTCGAGGACGATTCGCCGGTGGCCGGTGACATGGCGGCCGTCTCCGTCATCAAGACCAACATCCCGGATACCCTGACCGGCCTGTTTGATCTGACCAAGTACAGTGGCAGCAACCAGACGACCCTGAACGTGAGCGGCTTCAGCATCACGGCGCTGGGCTTTACCTCGTCGACCAACTCGGCCCTGATCACCGCCAATGTCAACGGTTCCAGCGCCGGCCTGGGGGTTTCCAGCGTCGGTTCACCGAACCACAACCTCGCCAACGAGGTGGACTTCCGCCACTTTGCCAACGGTACTTCTGCTTCCGAGCAGCTGATCGTCAAGCTGGATGCGGGCAAGGTGGCCTATGGCGCCAACATCAAGTTCAGCCAGATGTTCGGTGGCGAGCTGGAGAGCGGTGTGGTCGAGTTCTACCGCGGCGGCGTGCTGATCGGTACCCAGACCTTCAGCTCCAACGCGGCGGGTGGCGACTATGCCGGCAACTTCCAGGTGCAGCAGGGCGGCTTCGATACCATGGTCATCAAGGCCACCAACAATGGTAACGGCCTCTACGCCGACAACAGCGACTTCACCGTGAAGAGCATCGAGTTCCTCGGTGCCACCACGGCGCCGGCCATCGCCTACGGTTCCGGCACGGTCACCCCGCAGTGGGGCGCCGACGGCAAGGGCTACATGCAGCTGGTCGGTTCTACCGAGACCGGGCTGACAACGGCGACCGGCAAGCTGATCACCACCACGATGGAATCGGCCAATACCCTGGTCGGCAAGGCCAGCGATGGCACCCTGGTGTTCCGTCTGGAATTTACCCCGGCCACCGGCAAGTGGGAGTTCTTCCAGTATCAGAACATGTCCAAGCCACTGGGAGATGGCGACATCGACTTCCAGATCAAGGTGGTGGATGGCGACGGCGACTACAGCCTGGGCTCTTTCGCAACCAAGCCGCTGTTTACGCCCATCGTACAGTCGGTCTCCAGCGAGAGTGCAGCCGAGGGCGGCAACCTGCTGCACACGGTGACGCTCTCCGATGCGACCCAGGAAGCGACCCAGTATGACTTCGGCATCAAGGGCAGCGGTACCAACCCGGCTTCCAGCCTTGACTGGGGTACTGCCCAGTTCAGCAACGGGGTGACCTACAACAGCACCAGCGGCAAGATCACCGTGCCGGCCGGGGTGTCGGGCTTTACCGTAACCATCCCGACGGTGGACGATCGTCTGGTCGAAGCGAATGAGACCCTGACGGTGACCGTGGGTGGTCAGAATGGCATCGGTACCATTATCGACAACGATCGTGCACCGGTGACCACGGGTGGCTACAGTGCCGGCAAGGAAGACACGCCGCTGGTGCTGAAGTGGGCCCAGTTTGGTGCCAGCGATGATCAGGCCGCTTCTGACCTGAGCGTGCAGATCAACACCCTGCCGCTGAACGGCAAGCTGGAGTACCTGAACGCAGCCGGCCAGTGGATTGCGGTGAAGGTGGGGGATCTTGTCTCCTACGCCGATATCGACAGCGGACACCTGCGCTTCGTGCCGGGCCTCAACGAGTCGAGCACCAATGCCAGCAACGGCAATGGCGTCGTGACCGGCAACCTGCAGGGTGATTACGCCAGCTTTGGTTACCAGATCAGCGATGGCGCCAACCTGAGCAACAGCGGCAAGCTGGTGATCGATATCACGGCGGTCGCGGACAAGCCGGTGGTCGACATCAGCCTGACGGGCAACGGCGTCCCGCTTTATACCCAGTACCCGTCGTCCGGCATCTCCACCGGGGCGTTCCAGAGCGGCAACTTCAACAAGGGCAACTTTGGCATCAGCAGCAGCTTTACCGACAGCACCACGACCCAGGACAGCGTGGTGGGGACCAGCGGCAACGACTACATCGTCAGCGTGAAGGGGGGCGGCGATTACTTCGTCGGCGGTGCGGGCAATGACGTATTGGTCGGCGGCAACTCTGTCTCCGGCGATACCCTCGACGGCGGCACCGGCAATGACATCCTGGTGGCCGGACTGGGTGGCGATACCTTGTATGGCGGCGCCGGTACCGACCTGGCCGTACTGATGGGCTCGCGTGCCAACTATGTCATCGAGCGCAGAAGTGACGGCGGTTTCAACTTCCTGGTGAAGGAGAACGGCGTCACCATCAGCAAGTCGCTCTACGACATCGAGCTGGTGCAGTTTGATGACGGCATCTACCAGTTCAACCAGACCGACGGCACCCTGACGGCGGTACAGCCGAGCGTGGTGGATTACCCGCTCGAGATCAGCGCCTCCCTGACCGACCGGGATGGCAGTGAGCAGTTCGACAGCCTGGTGCTGACCGGCATGCCGACGGGGTCGACCCTCTATCAGGGCGCCACCGTGCTCGGTACTGTGGGGGCCGATGGCAAGCTGACGCTGACCGGTCTGTGGAACCAGAGCGCGCTGGACGTCAAGCTGACCGGTCTGACGCTGCGGGTTCCGGGCAGCAGTGCCGGTCAGTTCGACCTGAAGGTAGAAGCCATCGCCAAGGAAGTGGCGACCGATCAGACCAGCAGTGCATCGGATCAGGACTCGATCCGCATGAGCTACTTCCTTTCCACCGAAGGGGAGCCGGGCGATCAGAACCGCACCTATGGCAACGAGCACAATATCGTGGTCGGGGATCTGGATGGCAGCGTGGTACTGCCGGGCCAGAACTACAACATTGCCTTCATGGTCGACAGCTCGGGCAGTATCGGCAGCAGCGCCATGAACACCATCAAGAGCCAGCTGGCACAGGTGTTCTCCAGCCTCAAGGCGAGCGCCGGGACCGATGGGGCCGGGACGGTCAACATCTTCCTGGTGGACTTCGACACCATGGCCAACAAGTCGGTCAGCGTGAACCTGAAGGACAGCAACGCCCTGAGCCAGCTGCAAGCCATTCTCGACAGCATGGATGGCAGCACCAACAACGGCGGTGGCACCAACTACGAGGATGTGTTCAAGACCACGGCCAACTGGTTCAACAGCTCGACCGTACAGGGCAATACCAATGCCAAGAACCTGACCTACTTCATTACCGATGGTAAGCCGACTTACTATCTGAGCAATGAAGGCAGCAACCCGCTGGTTGATGACTACACCAACAACAACAAGGACGTGTATCTCAATCAGCTGCTGCAAAATGGCTATGTGCCTGGTCAGGTATACAAGAACGGTAACTTCACCGTGATTGATGGCCAGGGCGTCGTGTACAAGAGCGATACCTCAGGCAAGGTCTCCACGATCGGCTATATGCGCCCTGATGGTCTGGGTGGTTATACCTACTCGACCCTGGCAGGTAATGGACAGGATTCCACATCCACCACCATCAGCAATGCCGTTGCCGGCTTTGCCTTGCTGACGGGCATGGGGGTCACGGTGGAAGCGATCGGACTGGGGGCCAACATCTCCTACAACGATCTCAAGTCCTACGACTCTGACGGCGTCATCATGACCGGTGTCAACGCCAGTGACCTGGCCAACGCCATCCTGGGTACCTCGGTGAACAACCTGCCGGGCAGCGACCGGATCGACGGCGGTGCCGGTGACGACATCCTGTTCGGGGATGCCATCCACTTTGCCGGCATCAACGGTGAAGGCTACGCGGCCATCAAGCAGTATGTGGCCGGCAAGCTGAGCGCAGGCTCGGTGACCGATGCCCAGGTCCATGACTACATCACGGATCATGCCAGCGAGTTTGATCAGTCCTCCAACAACGACAAGGCGGACGTGCTGATCGGCGGGGATGGCAACGACATCCTGTTCGGTCAAGGTGGCGATGACTTCCTGTTCGGCGGGGCCGGCAACGACATCCTGTTCGGTGGTGCCGGCAACGACACCCTGTACGGCGAGAGCGGCAACGATACCCTGTACGGCGGCAGCGGCAACGACACCCTGTACGGCGGTAGCGGTGACGATACCCTGAGCGGTGGTCTGGGCAATGACATCCTGGTCGGCGGGCTTGGCAATGACATCCTCAAGGGGGATGGCGGCGCCGATACCTTCACCTGGCTGCAGGGCGATACCGCTGCGGGCAGCGTGGCCAAGGATTACGTGGTCGACTTCTCCAAGGCGGAAGGTGACAAGCTGGATCTGAGCGACCTGCTGGATCACGATGGTTCTCGCAACCAGAACGATCTGAAGAGCCTGCTCTCTGTCTTCCAGGACAGCGAAGGGGTTCACCTGCAGGTCAAGGAGAGCAGCGCCGCCCCCGTGACCCAGGAGATAGTGCTGATGAACCACACGTTCGACAGCCTCACCGGCAGCGCGTCGGCCACCTCGTCCCAGGTGATCGACTACATGCTGAACAACAACATGCTGGATATCGACAAGTAATCCGGTCGACCCCAGGCAAAAAGCGGCAGATTCATCTGCCGCTTTTTTTATGTCATGGGATTGAAGGGGGCGCTGATTTTCATCGGATAATCAGGGCCGTATCACCGTCGACAGAGGATTGTGAGCGAATGGTTACTGACAAGCTTGAAGAGAGCCCGGCCGCGAGCCGGGTCTCGCTTTTTTTTATCAAGTTCCTGCATCATCTGGCCGACATAGGATAAGAATACGGGTCGTGTTGGGATTCTGACCCTTCTATACTATGGCGAGACTCGGGCAACGGACGTAAGGGCTTTATATGGCGAGCATATTGGATTCAGTGGACCAACGTACCCAGCTGGTAGGGGAGAACCGCCTGGAGCTGTTGATGTTCCGTTTGGGATCCCAACAGTTGTTTGCTATCAACGTGTTCAAGGTGCGGGAAGTGGTCAAGCTGCCCCATCTCAACAAGATGCCGGGAGCGCACCACAACATCAGCGGGGTGGCCAACATCCGTGGCACCTCGATCCCGGTGATCAACCTGCGCAGCGCCATCGGCATGCGCCCCATGCCCATCGATGCCGAGTCCAACCTCATCATTACCGAATACAACCGCACCATTCAGGGCTTTCTGGTGGGGCAGGTGGCCAACATCGTCAACATGACCTGGAAGGACATACTGCCGCCGCCGCGTTCCGCCGGGCGGGCGAACTACCTGACCGCCATCACTCGCATTCCCGAGGACGGCGTCGATCAGATCGTCGAGATCATCGACGTGGAGAAGGTGCTGGCCGAGATCATCACCTATGACATCCGCATCTCGGAAGAGGTGCTGGATCGGGAGATCCTGCCGGAAATGCATGGCCGCAAGGTGCTCATCGTCGATGACTCCAGCACGGCCCGCAATCTGGTGCGCGAAACACTGGGCCAGCTGGGGCTGGAGGTGATCGAGTGCCAGGATGGCCTGCAGGCGCTTAACTTGCTCAAGGGGTGGTGCGATGCGGGCAAGAAGGTGACCGACGAGATCCTGCTGATGATCACCGATGCCGAAATGCCGGAGATGGACGGCTACCGGTTGACCCATGAAATTCGCAGCGATGCCCGCATGTCCGATCTCTTCATCACCCTCAATACCTCGTTGAGCGGCAACTTCAACGAGGCCATGGTCAAGAAGGTCGGCTGCGATCGCTTCATCTCCAAGTTCCAGCCAGACCTGCTGGTCGGGGTGGCCCAGGAGCGGTTGCGCCAGATCCTGGAACGCTGAAACAGGAGCAATAAACATCCCGCCTTGGCGGGATTTTTATTGGGGTTGGAACCCGGAAGATAGGCAAGGCCATGACACCGGGATCACTGGGTCAGCAGCGGCTCGATGAAGCTGGCCACCCGGTCGCGGATCTGCGGCTGGGCGGCGGCGGTGGGGTGGATGCCATCGTTCATCATGAGTTCAGGGCGCAGCGCAATATCATCCATGAAGAAGGGCATCAGCGGCAGCTGATTGGCGCTGGCCAGTTCCGGGAAGATCTGCTCGAACTGGCGCAGGTAGCGCGCGCCGTAGTTGCGCGGCAGCTGGATCTGGGTCAGCACGGTTTTTACCTGTTGTGCCTTGGTCAGTGCCACCATCCTGGTGAGATTGTCCCGGGTGATGGCCGGTGCGAACCCGCGCAGCCCGTCGTTGCCACCCAGCTCGATCAGCACCCAGTCCGGTTGATGTTCCTTGAGCAGGGCCGGCAATCTGGCCAGCGCCCCTTGCGTAGTTTCACCACTGATGCTGGCATTGATAAGCTGATGTTTACCCCCCTGCTGCTGCCATTTCTGATTGAGCAGCGCAGGCCAGCTCTGCTCCGCCGGCATCTGATAACCCGCACTCAGGCTGTCGCCCAGTACCAGCAGGGTCTGGGCCTGCACCGATGACACCAGGCAGCACAAGGCAAACAGGAAACGCGTCATGAATTCAACTCCCATTATCAACGTCAAGGGCCTGGGCAAGACAGTGCGCCTGGGCCAGGAAAGCCTCACCATCCTTGAAGGGATCGACCTGCAAGTCAATAGCGGCGAAACGGTGGCGCTGGTCGGCGCTTCCGGCTCCGGCAAATCCACCCTGCTGGGGCTGCTGGCCGGGCTGGATCTGCCGAGCCAGGGGGATATCGAGATCCTCGGCCAGTCGCTGCTGCAGCTGGACGAGGAGGGGCGTGCCCGGCTGCGGGCCGAGCAGGTCGGCTTTGTGTTCCAGTCCTTCCTGTTGCTGCCCACCCTGAGCGCGCTGGAAAACGTCATGCTGCCTGCCGAGCTGCGTGGCGAGACCCGCTGCGAGCCGCGGGCTCGCGAGCTGCTGGCGGCGGTCGGCCTCGGCGAGCGGCTGCACCATCTGCCGCCGCGCCTCTCCGGCGGTGAACAGCAACGGGTCGCCATCGCCCGGGCCTTCATGACCCGGCCCAGCCTGCTGCTGGCCGATGAGCCCACCGGCAACCTCGACAGCAAGACCGGGGAGCGGGTGATCGAGCTATTGTTCGAGCTCAACCGCGAGCATGGCACCACGCTCGTGGTGGTGACCCATGATCACGAGCTGGCTCAGCGTTGCCAGCGGCAGCTGGTGATGGCGGCGGGACGGCTGGCGGCGGCTGCGTCAGCATCCGAAGCCGCCTCTGCAGCAAGAGTCAGGGAGCTGTCATGAGTCAATGGCGATTGGGATTCAAGTTATGGTGTGGGGAAGGCGTCAATGACAAGGGGCTGCCCGGACTGGCGCAGGTGAGGAGCACGTCATGAGTCAATGGCGACTGGGATTCAAGTTATTGCGCCGGGAAGGATTCAACGGCGAGCTGCGCTGGTTCGTGCTGGCGCTGGCGCTGAGCGTGGCCTGCGTGCTGAGCGTAGCCCTGGTGGCGGATCGACTGGATGCCGGGCTCAAAGCCTCGGGCCGCGACTTTATCGGTGCCGACCGGGTGCTGCGCTCGGCCATGCCGGCGCCGGCCGCCTGGCTCGAGCAGGCGGCAAAAGCGGGTCTGGCGGTGCAGACCACGGTCAGCTTCAACAGCATGCTGTTTCATGGCGATGCCCTGCAACTGGCCTCCATCCGCGCCGTGCCTGAGAATTTCCCCTTCTACGGCAAGCTGGAGCTGAGCCCCCAGCGGGCGCCGGCGCCCGGCGAGATCTGGCTCTCCGCCCGGGTGATGCAACTGCTGGCGGCCAAGCCGGGGGATGCGCTGGAAGTGGGTAATACGGTGCTCAAGGTGGCGGGAGTACTGGGTCAGGAGCCGGATCAGGGCTTCAGCCCCTTCCTGCTGGCGCCGAGGGCGCTGATCCACCGCGCCGATGTGGAGGCGACCGGTGCCCTGCTGCCGGGCAGCCGCCAGCAGTGGCGCTACCTGTTCAAGGGCACCCGCGAGCAGGTGGCCGACTATGAACGCTGGCTCAAACCCAGACTCAAGGCGGGGCAGAAGCTGATCAAGCCGGACGATCAGGGCTCTCAGGTGGGCCGCTCGCTGGCCAATGCCGAGCGCTTCTTCCGGCTCGCCTCCCTGGCGGGAGTGCTGCTGGGGGCGCTGGCCATGGGCATCGCGGTGCGTCACTTTGCCGAGCGCCAGACCAACATGGTGGCGCTGCTCAAGACCCTGGGGGCCTCCCGTCGCTCGCTCTGGCAGTTGATGGGCACCCTGCTGCTATCGCTGACGCTGGTCGGCGCCCTGCTCGGTCTGGTGGCGGGCAGCGCCATGCAGTGGCTGACCCTGCATCTGCTGGGCAACCTGCTGCCCGCTGATCTACCGCCGCCGTCGTGGCGACCCTTTGCGCTGGGGTTGGCGGTGGCCTTCTTCATCACTCTGCTGCTGGCCTTCGTGCCCTTCCTGCGCCTGCTCAAGGTGCCGCCGCTGCGGGTGCTGAGGCGCGAGCTGGAGGCGGGGATCCCGCCCTGGCTGGCGTTGCCGGTGGCGCTGCTCGGGCTGTTTGGGCTGGTGTGGGGCTTCACCGCCGATGCGACCCTGGCGCTGGGGCTGATCGGCGGCATGGGCCTGCTGATGGGACTGCTGGCGCTGATCGCCTCCTTGCTGCTGCGGCTGGGGCGCCGGGTGCAGGGCCCTCACGCGCTGCGGCTGGCCATCAGCCATCTCTCCCGCGAGCGGGGCAGCGGCTTGTTCCAGCTGGCGGGCTTTGCGCTGGCTCTGATGCTGTTCGGTCTGCTGTGGGCGGCGCGGGTCGACCTGCTCGGCGAGTTCTCGGCCCGGTTGCCGGCGGATGCCCCCAACCGCTTCCTGGTCAACGTGGCAGACGGAGAGCGGGAGGGGATCCTGGCCGATCTACGTCAGGCGGGGGCCGTGACCTCGGACTTCTACCCCATGGTGCGCGGCCGGCTGGTCAGCATCGCCAGCGAGGCGGTGCGCGACACGGATGAAGATGGCCGCGAAGGGGTCAATCGCGAGCTCAACTTCACCACCACCGCCACCCTGCCGCCGGACAATACCCTGACCGCAGGACGCTGGCTGGATGGTCCCGGCCAGGTATCGGTAGACAAGGATTTGGCCAAACGGCTCGATATCGCCCTCGGCGACACCCTGGGCTTCACCATCGAGGGGCGCAGCTTCAAGGCGCAGGTGACCAGCCTGCGGGCCATCAAGTGGGACAACATGCGGCCCAACTTCTACATGATCTTCTCGCCGGATGTGCTGGCGCCCTTCTCCCAGACCTGGCTCGGCAGCTATAGTCTGCCGGAGCAGGGACGGGTGGCCGAAGTGGAGCTGATCCGCCGGCACCCCACGGTGAGCCTGATCGATGTGGACGACTTGATCGTGCGGCTGACGGCGGTGTCGGATCAGGTGAGCCGGGCGCTGGGGTTGATGCTGGGGCTGGTGACGGTGGCGGCGCTGCTGGTGCTGCTGACCCAGACCCAGGCCAGCATGGCCCATCGGCGCCGGGAGCTGCTGCTGATGCGCACCCTGGGGGCCGGCAGCGAGCTGCTTCGGAAGATGCTGCGCTGGGAGCTGGTTGCCAGCGGCCTGCTGGCGGGGCTGTGCGCCGCCATGGTGGTCGAGCTCTGCTCCCTCGGCCTGCAGTGGTGGTGGTTCGAGGGGCAGTGGCAGTTCCACTGGGCCATCTGGGCCGGTCTGCCGCTGCTGGGGGCCGTGCTGGTGACGCTGGCGGGGCAGGGCATGCAGCGCCAGCTGCTGGCGGGCACCCTGAGCGATCGGCTGCGTGGGTTGGGGCAGGGCCTGCTCTGATCACCGCATCCTGTGCGGATGCCGCAAGGCGCAATAACAGTCAGCCCGGCCAATGGCCGGGCTGACTGTTATCCGGTTGGCTGATAAGCCCGGTCAGCGGGGAGTGCTCAGCAGATTGGCAAGGGCCTGGGGCAGCGCCGGGTAGGTGAAGTGGAAGCCGGCCTGCTGCAGACGGGTCGGCAGCACCCTCTGGCCGGTGAGCAGCAGATCGGCCGCTTCGCCCATCAGCAACTGCAGCAGCGGGGCCGGCACGAAGAAGAGGTGCGGCCGGTGCAGGGTGCCTGCCAGGGTCTGGCTGAACTCGTGGTTGCTGACCGGCTGTGGCGCCGTGCCGTTGAAGAGACCGTCGCACTCGTCGTGTTCCAGCAGGAACAGGATGGCGCGCACCAGATCCTGGATGTGGATCCAGCTCATGATCTGGTTACCCGTGCCCATGGGGCCACCGAGGCCGACACGATAGGGAGGCAACATTTTGGGCAGGGCGCCGCCGTCGGTGCCGAGTACCAGCCCGATGCGCACGATGCAGACCCGGGTATGCTTGCTGCGGGCCTCACGGGCCAGGGTTTCCCACTGCTGGCAGAGCTGATGGGTGAATTCGTCGTGAGGAGTCTGGCACTGCTCGTCCAGCGGCTCATCGCCCTGACGGCCATACCAGCCGATGGCGGAGGCGTTGATCAGCACCCTGGGCGGCGTATCGGAGAGCTTGACCAGGTCGACCAGCTGTTCGGTCAGCAGCCAGCGGCTGTCACACAGCAGCTGCTTGCGCCGCTCGCTCCAGCGGCCGTTGGCGATGGGCTCCCCCGCCAGGTTGATGACCGCGTCCACGTCGTTGAGGTTGTCGAGCCGATCCAGGCTGTCGAGCAGCTTGACGTCGTGGCCGAGCAGATCATAGGCGCGGCTGCCCTGGCGGGTCAGCACCAGCACCTCGTGGGCCACCTTGAGATGGGCCACCAGACGGCGACCGATGAAGCCTGTCCCTCCCGTGATCAATATTTTCATATGCAGACTCCCTGACGCTGTTGGCTCTACTCTAGTGGGCCGGCACAAGATGAACAAGCAGCTGTTTTTGCAAAGATTATAATCGTCACAGCAGGCATCTGGCGCATCGCGCCAGGGGGCGTGCAGCGAACACATGCGCACATGTGAAGGGATGGCGGCGACTGCCGCTGTCGCCCCGCTGCAGACGCGATATAGTGTTGGTCAGAGCGCTCCGCTCTGCCGTCAGAGTTGTCAGAAAGGCTTGTCAGAGAAGGGGAGAGGAGTAGACTCGTCCGCTTTTTCACCGTTGCCGCGAGGGTGGGTATGCCGTTTCGTCGTTTGAGGTTGCGCCAGTTTTATACCAGGCTGGGGGCGGCGTTGCTGGCCGGCCTGCTCCCCTTGCTGCTCGGGGTCTTGATCGTCTCCTGGCAGACCTTTGCCGGCATGAAGCAGGATGCCGAAGAGCGTCTGCTCCATGCCAGGGAGATGCTGGAGCGCACCCTGGATCACGCCCATCAGGCGGCGGCCATGGTGCAGGGCAGCGTGGGGCGTCCCTGCGAGGAGGTGGTACAGGGGCTGCGGGATCAGGTAGCGACCGTGCCGGACGTGCGTACCGTCAACCTGGCCAAAGGGGAAGTGGTCTACTGCTCCTCGCTCTACGGTCCCTATCAGGGCCCCTTCAAGCTGGCCGATTACGCCAATGGCCAGCTGGATCTGATGCGGGGCAACCCGGTGACGCCGGGGCGGCCTCTGGTGGTCTATCGCCAACCGGTGGGGGAGTACAGCGTACTGGTCGGCATCGATGGCTACTACCTGCACAACATCCTCGACATGCTCAGCCGCAACTCGCCGCTGACCCTGGTGATCGGGGCGCAGAGCATGCTGGCCGACGGCCAGATCCACGACGAGGTGCCGCCCGTGGCGCTGGGGTCGCTGGAGCAGACCTCCGGCAAGTATCCGTTTCGGGTGGTCACGGAGCTCTCCCACGACGAGTACGGCAGTCATATCTGGAACTACTCTCGGGCCAGCCTCATCATCTACCCATTGCTGGGGCTGCTGGCGGGCTGCCTGGTCTACTGGCTGGCCGGCCGCTCGACCTCTCCTTCCCAGGAGCTGCGACGGGCGCTGGATCAACGGGAGTTCATCCCCTATCTGCAACCGGTGGTGACCGGTGACGACGCCCACTGGAGCGGCTGCGAGGTGCTGATGCGCTGGCAGCACCCGCGTCAGGGCCTCATCTCGCCGGACCGCTTCATTCCGCTGGCCGAAGACAGCGGCCTCATCGTGCCCATGACCCGGCTGCTGATGGAGCAGGTGCGCGAGCAGTTCGCAGGCCGAGTGCACAGCCTGCCCAGAGGGTTCCACTTCGGCTTCAACATCAGCGCCAGCCACTGCAAGGACATGAGCCTGCTGGAGGATTGCCGCGACTTCATCAACGCGTTTCGGGAGAACCCCATCAAGCTGGTGCTGGAGCTGACCGAGCGGGAACTGATCGTGGCGGACGAGACGACCGACCGCTTGTTTGCCGAGCTGCATCAGCTGGGGGTCTTCATCGCCATCGACGACTTCGGTACCGGCCACTCCAGCCTCACCTATCTGCAGCAGTTCCAGGTGGATTTTCTCAAGATCGATCAGAGCTTTGTCGGCATGATCGGCTCCGATGCCCTCTCCAGCCACATCGTCGAGAACGTCATCGATCTGGCGACCCGGCTCGGTCTGCTGCTGGTTGCCGAAGGGGTGGAGAACGAGGTGCAGGCCGCCTACCTGAGAACGCGCCGGGTGAACTTCCTGCAGGGCTATCTGTATGGCAGGCCGATGCCGATGAAGGAGTTTGCCGGCCTGCTGGCGCAGGGCTGAGCCAAATTTCGCGCATAAAAAAACCAGCGACCGAGGCCGCTGGTTTTTTTTTCGTCCAGAGGCTGGTCAGAGCATGCGGGCGAGGGCGCGGCACAGACGCTTGACCCCCTCCTCGATGGTGGCTTCATCCACGCAGGAGAAGCTCAGGCGCAGGGTGTTCTGGATCTCGGGGCGCACATAGAAGGGGGCGCCCGGTACGAAGGCCACCTTCTCCTTGATCGCCTCGTCAAACAGCGCCATGGCGCTGACGCTCGAAGGCAGGGTCAGCCAGAGGAACATGCCCCCTTCCGGTCGGGTGTAGCTGACGCCGGGCGGGCAGTGACGGGCCAGGGCGGCCTCCATGGCGGCACGTTGACGGCCATAGACCTCCTTGATCTTCTCCAGATGGGCATCCAGCGAGTTGTCGATCAGGAAGCGGTGCAGCACCTGCTGGCTGAAGGCGTTGCTGTGCAGGTCGGTGGCCTGCTTGGCGATGGTCACCTTCTTGCGCAGCCAGTCCGGCACCAGCATCCAGCCGAGGCGGAAGGCCGGGACGACGGTCTTGGAGAAGGAGCCGAGCAGCACGGTATTGTTCGGCGCCAGCTTGGCGATGGGGGGCAGGTGTTCGCCCTCGAAGCGCAGCTCGCCATAGGGGTCGTCTTCCACCATCAGCAGCTCGTGGCTGACCAGTCGCTCGGCAAGCGCCTCGCGGTTGGCCCGGCTGTAGGAGACGCCGCTCGGGTTCTGGAAGTTGGGCACGCCGTACAGCAGCTTGGCGTTGGAGCCGCTCGCCAGCAGCGCATCCAGCGCCGCCAGATCCAGCCCCTCCTCACCCAGGGTGATGGGTTTGAAGGCCGGTTGATAGACGGAGAAGGCCTGGATGGCGCCAAGATAGCCCGGCTCCTCGATGATGAGATCCTGCCCCTCGTCGATCAGCACCTTGCCCAGCAGATCCAGCGCCTGCTGGGAGCCGCTGGTGATGAGGATGTTGTCCGGATTGACCTGCATGCCGTGGCGGGCCAGATAGCGGTCGGCGATGTACTGGCGCAGCGGGGCGAAGCCCTCGGTGGCGGCATACTGCAGGGCTGCGGCGCCCTGCTCGCGCAGCACGTCCTGGCAGGCCTGGTCGATGGCCTTGACCGGAAACAGGTGCGGATTGGGCAGACCGCCGGCGAAGGAGATGATCTCCGGATTGGCGGCGACCTTGAGGATCTCGCGGATGAAGGAAGGCTCTACCTTCTCGAAGCGCTGGGCAAAAAACGGCTGCATAGGATTCTCTCTGGCATGGTGAGCGGTCGCTCCATTCGACCGCCAAGTTATCCGTTTGTATCAGATTTAAAAAATGAGGCAATGGCTGTAACAAAAATCGATAAAAAAGGGCAGGTTTGGCACCTGCCCGAATTTTATCGGTCGGGGACGGCCATGGGGCGCAAAAGCCCCGGCGTGACCCGTTACAGTCCCGGCTCCTTGAGGAAGCGGATCATCAGCTCGGTGTTGGCACCGAGCTGCTGCTGCACCCGGCCCGGGAACAGTTCGGCCATCTTGTCGAGGCGGTCATACTGGGTATGCCAGATCTTGCCCCACTGGGTTTCGCTGTCCCGATCGCAGGCGCTCTTGGTGGCATCGTCGTAGCAGTCCCACAGCGCCGGATTGGTGGTCTGGGAGTAGCCGTCGTAGCCATCCGCCCCGTTGATGGTGAAGTTGGTGGCCTCCACGTAGGCGATGGGCACTCCGAGGCAGGCGAACGGCGCATGATCGGACCAGCTGCCGGTCTCCCCTTCCGGGTAGCCACTGTAGCTGGGGTGGATGGCAAACGGGGTAGAGGTCTGCTTGGAGATGGCCAGCAGGCGATCTCGCACCTTGGGATCGAAGCTGTAGCGGCTCGGATCGGCGCAGTTGTACTCGGCCACGTCGGAGTGGGCCGAGTGAACGTAGACGATGTCGCCCCCGGCGATGGTGTCGTAGTTCACCATGGCCAGCAGCTTGGCGACGGCGGCGCTGTCGAGGCTGGCGGCATAGGCTTTGGAGCCGTTGAGGCCGTTTTCCTCGGCGCCGAAGAAGGCGAAGCGCACCGTGTAGGGCAGGGTCTGCCCCTTGAGCGCTTCGGCCACCGCCAGCAGGGCGGCGACGCCGGCACCGTTGTCGGTGGCTCCTTCGGAGCCCTTCTTGTCGCCGGTGCTGTCATAGTGGGCACCGATCAGGATCACCTTGTCGCTGCTGCCCTTGAGCTCGGCGACCAGGTTCTGGGAGGTCTTGCTGGCCCCGCTCTTGGTGTAGGTGAAGGGCTGGTTCTGCACCTCGTAGCCCCAGCCGGCCAGGTGGTCCTGGATCCAGGTTGCGGCGCGGGTCTCGGCCTCGCTGCCGGTGGGTCTGGCGCCGATCCCCTCGGCGGTCGAACTCAGCTGCACCAGGTATTCATAGGCCTGCTCGGCGGCGGAGGGGGCCTGTGAATCGTTGCTGGAGGTGTTGCACCCGGCCAGCAGGGCTGTGATGGCAAACGCCAATGCTGTGTGTTTCATACTGCAATCCTTTGTTGTGTATGGTTTTATTTGCGCAGGTCAGCATGCACCCGGCGCCTGGCAGATTCTGTGAAGGGGGTGGCATTTGTCAATCGCGGTGGCGGAATTGGTCAGTGGCGGGGGATTTGTTGCGTGAAACACTTGCGCCCTGAGCCTATCTTGGGATAATTCGCTACCCTGTTTCGCCGAGCGATGAAATGACGAACAATTTCGCGCCTCGTCGGCGAGGTGGAACGATGAAACAACGAGCAATTCATCTCGGTCGTCTGTGATCAGCACGACGAGATAACGAGCAATCCATTTATGTGGTCTGTGACCCAGACCGATGCAATAACGAGCAATTTGATTATGCCAGTGACCCAAGATGTGTTTAACGAAGACGGCAAGTTCATGCGCAAGATCCGCAGCTTTGTCCGTCGCGAAGGCCGCCTGACCAAAGGGCAGGAGAAGGCCCTGGAAGAGCTCTGGCCGGTCATGGGTATCGATTTCGCACCGGAGCCGCTCGATCTGGTTGCCCTGTTTGGCCGCGAGGCCCCGGTGGTGCTGGAAATCGGCTTCGGCATGGGCGCCTCCCTGGTGGAGATGGCCAAGAATGCCCCCGAGAAGAACTTCATCGGCATCGAAGTGCACTCGCCGGGTGTCGGTGCCTGCCTCGGTACCGCCCAGGAGGCGGGAGTCACCAACCTGCGTGTCATCTGCCACGACGCGGTCGAGGTGCTGGAGCACATGATCCCGAACGGCTCGCTCGCCTGCCTGCAGCTGTTCTTCCCGGATCCCTGGCACAAGAGCCGTCACCACAAGCGCCGCATCGTGCAGCCGGCCTTTGCCCAGGACATTCGCCAGAAGCTGGCCATCGGTGGCGTGTTCCACATGGCCACCGACTGGGAAAACTACGCCGAGCACATGCTGGAAGTGATGAGTGCTGCCGAGGGGTATGAGAACACCTCCGCCACCGGCAACTGGGTGCCGCGTCCCGACTGGCGCCCGCTGACCAAATTCGAACAACGTGGCCACCGTCTCGGCCACGGGGTGTGGGATCTGATTTTCAAACGTGTCAACTAACTGAAGGAGCTATCATGGCCAATCGTAGCCGCCGCCTGCGCAAGAAACTGCGCGTCGATGAATTCCAGGAAATGGGCTTCGACATCAGTTTCAACTTCCCGGTCGGTACCGCCGAAGAGACCATCGATGCGGTAGTCGACGCGATGATCGATGAAGTGATCGAACCCCGCAAGCTGGCTTTCGCCGGCTCCGGCCACCTGGCCTGGGAAGGGATGATCTGCACCCAGCAGCTGGGCAAATGCAGCGAAGAAGACCGCGCCGCCGTCAAAGCCTGGCTGGAAGGCAAGGGGATGGAAGCCGTGGTGGTCACCGAGCTGTTTGACCTCTGGTACGGTGAACCGGCCTGATGACAGGCTGGCTGTGGCAGGCGCCCCGGTGTCGACAGCCTGCGACAGCAGATAGACAAGTCCCGCCGCTGGCGGGATTTTTGTCGGTGGTGATGGGATCGCCACGTTAGTTATGGAATCGCTTATGGTGTTGTCATCCGAATTACTGGCCAGCATCCTGGATGAGGTGCGCCCGCTGCTCGGACAGGGCAAGGTGGCCGACTACATTCCGGCGCTGGCCCAGGTGCCGGCCGACCGGCTCGGGATCGCCGTCTGTACCGTGGAAGGGGAGCTGTTCACCGCCGGTGACGCCAGCGAGCCCTTCTCCATCCAGAGTATCTCCAAGGCCCTGAGCCTGACGCTGGCGCTTACCCTCTATCAGGAAGAGGAGATCTGGGCCCGGGTCGGCAAGGAGCCCTCCGGCCAGCCCTTCAACTCTCTGGTGCAGCTGGAATTCGAGCAGGGCATTCCCCGCAATCCCTTCATCAATGCCGGCGCCCTGGTGGTGAGCGATCTGCTGGAGACCCGCCTCACCGCGCCGCGTCAGCGTACCCTGGAGCTGGTGCGCCGCCTCTCGGGCAATCCGGCCATCATGGCGGATCAAGTGGTGGCCCGCTCCGAATATCAGCACTCTGCCCGCAACGCGGCCATTGCCTATCTGATGAAGGCTTATGGCAATTTCGAGAACGAAGTGGACAAGGTGCTGCAGAGCTACTTCAATGCCTGTGCGATCCGCATGAGTTGCGTCGACCTGGCGCGGGCATTCATCTATCTGGCCAACCGCGGGGTGCCGCTGGGCGCGACGACCCCCTTGCTGCCGGCCCGCACCACCAAACAGGTCAACGCCCTGCTCGCCACCTGCGGCCTCTATGACGAGGCGGGGGATTTTGCCTATCGGGTCGGCATGCCGGGCAAATCCGGGGTCGGTGGCGGCATCATCGCCCTGATCCCGGGGGAATTGTGCGTCTGTGTCTGGTCGCCCGAGCTCAACAAGGCGGGCAACTCGCTGGCGGGCACGGCGGCGCTGGAACTGCTGGCCGAGCGTCTGGGCCGCTCTATTTTTTAACCTTGTCACTCTGAATCGAGAGATCACCATGAAACGAATAATGAGCTTGTTACGGGCCACCCTGGCAACCTTGCTGCTCTGGCATGCCCTGCCGACCCTGGCTGCCGAACTGCCACCGCTTTCGCTGACGGATGCCAACGCCAAGCAGGCGGTCATTCTGGATACCCGCGCCAGCTACTTCTATCAGGGCTGGCCGATGGAGGGCGAGCAGCAGGGCGGCCACGTGGTCGGCGCCGAGAACCTCTCCGCCGAATGGAAGTACAGCGATGAGGAGTGGCCGGCGGCGCTGGCGACCAAGGGGCTGAAGGCCGATCGGCCGGTGGCGCTCTACGGTGCCCCGCGCGAGGTGGCCGAAGTGGCTCGTCTGCTGCGCCAGCAGGGCATCAAGCAGCTGTTCGAGCTGCAGGGCTGGAAAACCGCGCCGCGCGAGCATCTGGCCCGCTGGCAGCAGCTGGTCTACCCGCGCTGGCTGGCCGACCTGCAGGAGGGCAAGCCGGTGGTGGCTGCGCCCAAGGGTGACTGGAAGCTGTTCGAGGTGGCGTGGGGTTCACCCAAGGCCTATCTGTTGAGCCACATCCCGGGGGCCGGCTACATCGACACCAACCGGCTGGAAGAGGAGCCGCTGTGGAACAAGGTCTCTGACGAGGCGCTCAAGGCGCTGCTGCTGGAGAACGGCATCCGCCACGATACCACCGTCATCCTCTACGGCCGCAACACCATGGCGGCGGCCCGTGCGGCCCACCTGATGATGTATGCCGGCGTGCAGGACGTGCGGCTGCTGGACGGCGGCCTGGATGCCTGGTTCGTGCAGCATCTGCGCACCGAGACCGGGCTGGCCAACAAGTTCACTCCGGCCAAGGAGTTCGGCGTCGCCATCCCGGCCCATCCCGAGTACTACACCACCCTGAGCCAGGCCAAGGAACTGCTCAAGCAGCCCGACGGTGCCCTGGTCAGCGTGCGCACCTGGGACGAGTTCGTCGGCAATATCTCCGGCTACAGCTACATCAAGCCGAAGGGCGACATTCCCGGTGCCAAATGGGGTCGTGGTGGTGTCGATGCCAACAGCATGAGCGACTTCCACAACCCGGACGGCACCATGAAGCCGGCCCGCGAGATCCTCGCCATGTGGGACGAGTGGAACATAGAGCCGACCCAGCAGGCCGCCTTCTACTGCGGTACCGGCTGGCGCGCCTCCGAGGCGTTCTTCTACGCCTGGCTGATGGACTGGAAGCGGATCAGCGTCTACGACGGTGGCTGGTACGAGTGGAGTTCCGATCCCAAGAACCCCATCGTGACCGGCGAGCGCAAGCCCGCAAAGTAATCGACGACGATGACAAAACAGGCCGGACCCATGTCCGGCCTTTTTGTACCCGCTCGGGCCTGCGCCAGCCGGACACTACACTTTGCGAGTGACAATCAGGTCGATGCAAGGAGTGACTGATGAGACGGATATGGCTAGGCCTGCTGGTGGCAGGCGTGCTGGGACAGGGGGCGATGGCCGCGGAGCGGGATCGCTATCTGGTGCAGCTGAAACCGGGGGCGGAGGCGGCGGTGCTGGCCCAGAGCAAGGGAATGGGGGGCGAGCTGGCCCTGGCGCTGCCCGAGCAGCACGCGCTGGCGCTCTGGTTGCCGGGGGCGGCGGCCACGGCGCTGGCGCACAATCCCAACGTGCTCTGGGTGGAGCCGGACGCCAAACGCTATGCCAGCGCCGAGACCCTGCCCTACGGCATTCCCATGGTGCAGGCGCCGCAGCTCAGTGACGCGGCGGCGGGAGAGGTGCTGGTGTGCATCATTGACTCTGGCTACAGCGGTGGCCACCCGGACCTGCCCCACGGGGCCCAGGTGCAGGGCAGCAACGATGCCGGCACCGGCAGCTGGAGCAGTGACGAGAACGGCCACGGCACCCACGTGGCAGGCACCATCGCCGCCGTGGGCGGCAACGATCTGGGGGTCGTCGGAGTGCTGCCGAACCAGAGCGTGCCGCTGCAGATCGTCAAGGTGTTCGGGGCCAACGGCTGGGCCTACTCCTCCAACCTGGTGGGAGCGCTCAATGCCTGCAAGCAGGGGATGAGCAACCGGGGATTCACCCGCATGGTCATCAACATGAGTCTGGGGGGCAGCGTGCCCAGCAAGACCGAGGAGCAGGCGTTCAATCAGGCCTATGGGCAGAACGTGCTGAGCGTGGCGGCAGCGGGCAATGCGGGCAACACCAGCAAGTCCTATCCCGCCTCCTACGGCAGTGTGGTGAGCGTGGCCGCCATCGATGCCAACAAGCAGCTGGCTTATTTCTCCCAGCGCAACGATCAGGTGGAGCTGGCGGCTCCCGGTGTCTCCGTGCTCTCCACCGTGCCGACCGGCTACGCCTACTACAGCGGCACCTCGATGGCGACGCCGCACGTGGTCGGGGTGGCGGCGCTGGTCTGGTCGCAGCGATTGGAGTGCAGCAACGATCAGCTGCGCCAGACCCTGCGCAGCAGCGCCCAGGATCTGGGGGCGTTGGGGCGCGACAACAGCTATGGCTACGGCCTGGTGCAGGCGAAGGCGGCGGCAGATCGAATGGCGCTCGGCTGTGGGCCGGGGACCGGTGGCAGTGGCAAGCCGGGTGGGCGCAAGTAGCTGATTGTTGACGTTGATCCCGTTGCGGCAATGGCGGCAAACGGGCTCATCTGGTTGAACTAGGCTGCAGACACCACCCTCGTGGTGAGGGTGAAGCGGGAGGCAAAACAGGCGATGAAGCAACTGATGATGATCCTGGTGTGTGCCCTGGCACTGGTGGCGTGCAGCTCCCAGTACATCATGAGCACCAAGGATGGCAAGATGATCACCACCGACAGCAAGCCCAAGCTGGACGAGAGCACCGGCATGTACCGCTATTACGATACCGAAGGGCGGGAGGTGATGATCAAGAAGGATGACGTCACCCAGATCATGGAGCGTTGAGGCTCTCCGCAAGCAACAAGGGCTGCCCGCGGGCAGCCCTTGTCATTTTCAGCCCTCACACCGTCTGGGGCACCTGGCGGTTCACCTGACCCACGAACAGCTGGTGGAAGCGGGAGTGGGAGTTGGCCAGCAGGCTCACCGGCGAGCCCTGCTCCACCACGGTGCCGGCCTCCATCACCACCACCCGGTCCACCGACAGCAGCGGCTCCAGATGGTGGGCGATCACCAGATAGCTGGCCTCGGGCCGGTAGCGATAGAGCAGCTCCGCCATCTTGCGCATGCCGATGTGATCGAGATCCGAGGTGGCCTCGTCCAGCACGATGAGCGGGCGGCGTGACAGCAGGATGCGGGCGATCACCAGCAGCTGGGTCTCGCCGGCGGAGAGCTGCAGCTTGTCGAGCTCCTCGTCCAGCCGGCCGGCGCAGCGCTCGGCCAGCCCGACCCGCGCCAGCGCCTGCTCCAGTGCCGCGTCGTCGTGCTCGGTCAGGGGGGCCAGATTGGCACGCAGGGTACCGAAGAAGGTGAGCGGGATCTGGGAGACGGTGTCGTAGAGATCGCGCACCGCCTCCGGTGCCAGCCGGGACAGCGGCTGCTCGCCGTAGTAGATCTCCCCCTGGGAGGCGGGATACATGGCCTGCAGCACCCCCAGCAGCGAGCTCTTGCCGGCGCCGGTGCGGCCGCACACGCCGACCTTCTCGCCGGGGGCCAGCTCGAAGTTGACCTTGTGCAGCGCCCACTGGCTGGCCTGCGGATAGCGCAGCCCCAGGTTGTCGAAGCGCACCGCAGGGTGAGGAGTGGCGAGGGCCTCCCCCTCCTGACGCTCGCTCTCTATTTCGCTGTATTCGCGCACCCGCTCCACCGCGTTCATCACCTGCTCCACCTCGGCGAAGGTGCGGATGAGGGAGTTGAGCATGGCGGAGGCGGTAAAGGCGTAGGTGATGGCCACGGCCCCCAGCAGCGAGCTGTTGCCAAAGGCCACCATCAGTGCCACGGCGCCCACCAGGGCGGCGGAGAGCAGGGTCTGGTGCATGCCGAGCCAGCGGTTGATGGAGGTGGTGGTGTACCAGCTGCGCAGGTTGTTGTCATAGTGCAGCAGCACCTGATCCAGCGCGAAACGCTCGGCCCCGGCCAGGCGCAGGGCGGGGGCGCCGCGGATGGTCTCGCTGATGCTGATGTAGAGCGGCGAGCGCAGCACCGACGCCTGTCGCCGCAGCTTGAGCTGCACCGCCCGGTAGCGGCGCTGCAGTACATAGAGGGCCCAGCCCACCAAAGGGGCGATGAGCAACAACAGCGGCATGTTGACGCCGATCACCACCACCTGCAGCGCCACCGACACCAGCATGCCGAACAGCCCCATCAGCATGGAGAGCAGGATCTCCTGGGCTTCCCCCAGATCCCGATCGAAGCGGTTGAGGATGCGCCCCTGCGGCACCTTGTCGAAGAAGGCCATGGGGGCGCGGCTGATGCGCCCCAGCATGCCGTCGAACAGGGTCCAGGCCAGCTTGAGGCCGAGTTTGTAGTTGATGACCCGTACCACCATGATGCAGGTGAGAGAGCCCGTCCCCAGCAGCACATAGATGCCGAGCAGCTCGCTCACCCCGGTTACCCCGGCCTTGCCGCCGAGCCAGAGATCCGAGGCGATGCGCAGCCCTTCCTGGCCCAGGGTGAGCAGCAGGGCGAGCAGGATGGCGCCGGGGGCGGCCAGGCGCTGCCACATGAAGCCGAACAGCCCCCAGTCCACCTTGCCCTCCACCACCTTCTCCTCGCTGAACTGCTCCGCCTCCTGAGGCGGCACCGGCGGGGTGGGGCGGGGATGCTGGATGAGGTCCGCCAGCTGGTGGGCATCGAGCTCCACCAGTCGGCCCTGCTCGATGCGGATCACCCGATCGCAGTGGGCCAGCACGTCCGGGTCGTGGCTCACCAGCAGCCGGGTCGGCCCCGGCTTGAAGGCGAGCCCCTGCTCCAGCACCTGGGCCGAGACGATGGGGTCGAGCGCCGAGAGCGGGTTGTCCAGCAGCAGGATGTCGGCCTGGGCGTAGAGGGCGCGGGCCAGCGCGACCCGCTGTTGCTGGCCGCCGGAGAGGCGGGTGCCGAGCTCGCCTACCAGGGTCTGATCGCCATGGCTGAGTAGGGTGAGGTCGGCGCCCAGAGCACAGGCCCCCAGCACCCAGCGATAGCGCTCGCCATGCCAGGGCTGACCGAACAGGATGTTGTTGCGGATGGTGTCGTTCATCAGCCAGGGCTTGTGGCCCAGATGGGCGACCCGGCCGTGGCGACGGATGCAGCCCGCGAAGCCGTTGTCGAAACCGGCGATGAGGTGCAGCAGGCAGCTCTTGCCCGTCCCGGTGGCACCGGTGATCCCCACCAGTTCCCCCGGCTCGATGTGCAGGCTGATCCCCTCCAGCACCGGTTTTTGCTGGTGCAGGGCGGTGACGTTGTCGAGCTGCAGGCCGCCTACCGGCAAGCTGGGATCGGTGAGATCACGGTGTTGCTCGGGGCTGTTGAGGAACTCGCATAACCGGTTGAAGCCGGTGTTGAAGTTGATCAGGGTGCGGATGAGGTAGGGTAGCCGCATCATGGGGATGCGCAGCACGGTGAACAGGGCGATGGTGGTGAACACCTGGGGCAGGGTGAGCTCTCTACCCGAGACCAGATAGGTGGTGAAGGTGGCCAGGGTCACCAGCAGCGGGGTGCTCAGCATCAGGCTCTCGTTGATGGCATCGAGCCTGAGCACCCGCCCCAGCACCCCCAGCTCCTGCTGGCGCTTGTGGCCGGCGGCCCGGGTGAAGAAGGCGCCGAGCCCGTTCTGGCGCACCAGCCGCAGCTTCTTGATGTACTCCGCCAGGATGCCGTTGCGCTCGTCCTGCTGACGCTTGAGCTGCTGCTCCTGCTGGTTCATGCGCCGCACCACCCGGGTGGAGATGAGCAGCAGCAGGGTGAGCACGGCGAAGCCGACCAGGCCGGCGCTGCCCACCTGCCACACCAGCAGGGCGATGGTGCCGAGCAGTTGCAGCAGCATGGTGAGCGGCATGGCGGGGTCAGCAAGAATCCAAGTAATGTCCCACACGTCCCGGTTGATGAGGTTCTGCACCCGGCCACCGGCCCGGTCGTCGAAGCTCTTGCCACCCAGCTTCATCACCTTGGCGAGCAGGGACTCGGCCAGCAGGCGGCGGATGGGCACGTGCATCTTGAGCGCCAGTTGCAGCGAGTGCTCCGCCAGCATGCCGGAGGCGAGCACCGAGGCAAACAGGGCGAACGCCAGCAGCAATTTCTGCTCGGTGGGGGCGCCGGCACCGAGCTGGGTCATGCTGTGGTTGAGCAGCCAGGGGCTGGCCAGGGTCGCCAGCATGCCGAGCATTTGCAGCAGGGTGAGCAGGCCAATGCGCCCGCGATAATGGCGCCAGATGAAGGCGGTGATGGGCCAGGGGCGCACCGGCTGGGCGGCGGTGAGTGCGAGGAAGGCGTCGGCACGGCCATCGCGCCTGTCTTCCGGCAGCAGGGGATAGAGATCGTCGAGGTTGACCTGGGGCTCGCTCAGCCCCTTGCGCTGCAGCGGGCCGGTCCAGTGATAGAAGAGGCGGCTCAGCCAGCCGGCCGAGATTTCCGGATGATCCAATGGGTGTCCTTATTATTTTGTGCTGCTTCCAGAGGGGCGGGGCGACTCATGGGTCGCCCTCGATATTGTCGTCTTGCTGCGGGCGCGAACCCGGCGGGATCAGCGATCCCGATTCATGCGGATGAGCCGGTCCAGGATCTGCTCACCATCGACCCGCAGGCCGTTGTGTTCGTATTCGTTGGTGATCCAGGCGCGGCTGTTGCCCAGCCCCTTGAGGGTGTCGCGGCAGTAGTCGAACTCCACGTACATGTCCTCGGCATAGACGGCGCAGGCCACCGGCACAGTGTTGCGGGCCAGCTGCGCCGGGTCGTAGAGGGGACCCCAGTCCGCTTTCTGGGCCAGCAGGTGAGCGGCCTCCTTCAGCGGGATGAGCTCGCGGAACTGCTCGAACATCCAGGGGAAGATCATCTCGCCGGTGAAGGCGAAATCCTTGCCCGGTGCCCAGGCCAGGGCCGGGTATTCGCTTCTCACCCGCTCGGCCGCCCAGTTGCTGGCGCTCCCTTCGCAATAGATGGACTCGTGCAGGATGGCGAACACCGGGTTGGTGTTGAACGGCTGCATGGCCTGCACTTGGTAGAGGAAGGCTGGATTGAGCCGCTCGCCGATGAAGGCGTCTTCCAGCAGGTAGTAGAGCTCCTCGAAGGCGCCGCTGGCCCCCAGATCCAGCCCCTGCTGCTGCAACTGCTCCACCGTCAGGCGCTGGCCGTTGGGCAGGCGCACCTCATGGCTGTGCAGGTGGTTGGCCAGCCGGTTGGCGATGGCCTGGGCGTGGGGGAAGCGGGCGAAGAAGGCGCGGTTCTTGTCTGCCACTCGCTGGTAGGTGGCGCGGTAAACCTCGTCGGCACTGCGGCCGATGGGGGCCACCCCGCCGGTGAGGTAGACCTCGTGCAGGCTGTCCGGGAACTGGGAGAGGTAGGTGAGGCTGCAAAAACCGCCGAAGCTCTGGCCGAGCAGGCTCCAGGGGCGCCCCGGGCTCAGCACTTCGCGAATGTATTCGGCGTCGCGCACTATGCTGTCGGCGCGAAACTGGCCGAGGTACTCCGCCTGCTGTGGGGCGGTGAGCTGGGCCAGCGCCTCGGCGCTGATGGGGCTGGAGTGGCCGGTACCGCGCTGATCGAGCAGCAGCACCCGAAACTCCTGCAGGGCCCGCTTGATCCAGCCGCTGTCGGCGGTCGGACGCGGGGCACCAAAGCCGGGCCCACCCTGCAGGAACAGCAGCCAGGGCAGATCGTCGTGCAGCCGGTCCTGGCGACAGAGGGTGCGGCCGAACAGGGTGAGGGTCTCCTCGTCATCCGGTCGCTGGTGGTCGAGGGGCACGGTGAAGAAGCGGGGCTCGCAATGGATGCCATCCAGCACGTAACGCAACGGGCTGCTCATCTGGGGTCTCCCTGAGGGTAGGAAAATCGTCGGCCTCATCATAGCCCCGGTGTGGGAACGGGTCACGTCGGTTTTCCAAATTGTTAACATTGTCACGAAGGGAAAACGGACGGTGGCAGCGTGATGAATTTATTGTCGGCAAGGGAGTTGACGGCGCCGGGCGGCTGCACAAAGATGGCTCGCCTGCCGACGGGGCAGGGGTCGTAACGGGACGAGGTGGGCTTGATGAAGCCTAAGTGGATACGATTTCGCAAAAAAGAGAAACGGGTAAACCCGGAGGGTGTGCTGCAGACCGGCTTGCTGCTGTTCAGTGCCACCTGCGGAGCGACCCTGCTGCTGGCAACCTGCAACGGCAGCTGACCGAAATGAAAAAAGCCCGCTCGATGAGCGGGCTTTTCAAATTTGGCTCCTCCTACTGGACTTGAACCAGTGACATACGGATTAACAGTCCGCCGTTCTACCGACTGAACTAAGGAGGAATTGTGGTGCCCAGAGACGGAATCGAACCGCCGACACGGGGATTTTCAATCCCCTGCTCTACCGACTGAGCTATCTGGGCAACGGCGCGCATTAAACCCTTTCTGAACGGATGTGTCAACCGCAGGGCGTAGATAGTTGGACTGTTCGCTCGACAAGTGAGCAATCAGGGCGTTTGTTGGGCGGTTTGGCCCGTTTTCATCCTGGGCGGCAGGTCAGCAGATAAAAAAAGGGGGCCTGAGGCCCCTTGGTCACAACTGTGGTACTCCTCAGTGGCGGCTGACGATGATCCGCCCGGTGCTCATGTCACGGGCCTGGCCGGTGACGCTGATCTTGAGCCCGTATTCGGGCAGCAGGCGACCGGCATCCAGGATCTCCTTGCTCTGGTAGCTGCGGGAATCCTTGAACACCCGGTTCGGGGTGATCCAGAAGTCGCGCAGCAGGGAGCCGCTCGGGTGCTTGAGGTTGAGCGGCTGCTGGAAGCCCAGGCTGAAGGTGGCGTCGTGGATCTGGTAGCGGGTGCCGGCCACGGCGCCGTCGCTCCACTTGAGGGTGCGCTGATCCGCATCCACCACCCCGAGGAAGCCCTCACCCGGGTGGACGCCCACCCAGTTGTTGGCCTGGCTGTTGTCCACGTACCAGAGCAGCATGCCCGGCTCGTAGCGCATCAGCTGGTCGGCCACGTTGATGTGGGCCAGCCCCTTGTCCACCCCGGCGTGGTTGCGCCACTCGGCCAGGTAGTAGTGATCCTTGGCCTCGTTGCCGTTGCTCTTCACAAAGCCGGCCAGGGTAAAGGCAGAGCTGCCCTCGGCCCCGTCGCTCAGCAGGGTATCGCCATCGGCGAGGATCTGCAGCTCGTCCACGAACAGCCCGTTTTCGGCCACGCCGCCATCGCTCTGGTATTGCAGAGTGAGGGTGACCTGCTGACCGGCCCAGGGGGTGAGATCGAACTCGGCATCGGTCCAGCCGTTGGAGTTGCCGGTGATGCCGATCCCGAAGCCCACCCCGTTGGGATCGTCGCTGGTGGTCAGGTTGCCCGCGATGGGCTGGCCGTTGACCAGCACCCTGGCGTAGTCGTATCCCTCTTCAATCTGATACCAGGCCTTGAAGCCGAGGCTGGCGCTCTGTTTGCCGCTCAGATCCAGCTTGAGGCTCATGCGGTTGTCGAGGTTGTTGCCCTTGCCGCCATGGTATTGGTACTGGCCGGCGTAGGGCGGGTTGAGCGGGATCTGCTTGGCCGGCAGGTTGATGCGCACCACATCGTCGTTGCGCCCCTTGTCGTTGGCCTGATCCAGCATGTAGACGTTGCCGCGGGGGCTGAGATCGGCGAGCTGCACGTTGCTGCCGTGCAGCCAGTTGCCGCCGAGGGAGGCCTGCAGGAACTCCTTGGCCCAGGCGGAGAACCCGGTCGGCTCGGTGCCGCCGATGACCCCGGCCCAGGAGCCGGAGGACATGATGGACCAGGTCGCCACCGGTTCCCCCTTGCCGGTGTACTTGGTGTCGTATTCGTCCGGCAGCCCCAGATCGTGGCCATATTCGTGGGCACAGACCCCGGCCGCCGCATCGATGGGCTGGATGGTGTAGTCGTAGGCGGCAAACTGGCCGCCGAAGTTCTGGCTCGGGCTGCTGGTGCCGGGGATGGGGTAGGGGGCGCCCAGATTCCAGCGATGGGCCCAGATGGCGTCTTCACCGAGATCGCCGCCACCGGCCTCCTCGCCGACGCTGGAGTGGAAGATCATCAGGTGGTCGATGAGTCCGTCCGGCTCGTTGCGGTTGCCGTTGCCGTTGAGATCGTAGCGATCCTCCTGGTCAAACTGCGCCAGATCGATAGATGGGTCGTTCGCCACCTGGATCAGCGCCTCCTTCACCAGCTCCCGGATGGTGTTGGGGGTGGCGTTGGCGCCGTAGTAGGCGGCGTTCTTGTCGGCGGTATACCAGCCCGCCACCTGACCGCGCACGCTGTAGCTCTGGCCGGACTGCTGCTCGTAGAACTGGCGCATGGAGATGAACCGCTCGCCGTTCGGGCCGGCATAGCCCTTGGACGAGAACAGCAGATCGTTGTAGTGCGCCGGGGTGTAATCCGGGTAGTACATCTTGGTGAGCTCGGGGCGCACGCTGTTCTTCGGATAGTCCGGGAAGTCCACCAGGATGGCGAGGATCTTGTCCTTGCGCATCTGGCCCTGGTAGTGCTCCCGCTCGATGGCCTTGAGCAGCAGGGTGGGTACCCGATCGCCGGGACGGGCGGTGCCGTTGAGGCGGATCTTCTTGAGGATGGTTTCGCGCACCTTGCCCTCTTTCACCGCCAGGGTGCCGCTGTTGCCCTGATAGGCCCGCGATTTCTCGCGATAGTAGCTGGCGAGGGCCGCCTGCTCCTGCTCGGGGGAGGCCAGGGTGGGGATGCGGCCGCTCTTCTTGAGCATCTCCAGCACCTTCACCTCGTCGGCCAGCGGGGCATCGAACGGACCGTGGACCGGGGCGGCCATGGTCTGGTTTCCAATCATAAGGGTTGAGCCGACAAGCAGGCCCATTATTGTTTTTTTAGGCATTATCTATGTGCTCCTTCACATGATAAAAAGGGAGCCTGGCTGGCTCCTCTTTCCGTACGGGCAGTGCTCCGCCCACGTCCCTTGATACACCTCGTTCATGGCCTTTGTCATCGGGGCGCTGCTGGTGGATCCTGCTGATTTCAAACGGCTTGTTGCGGGGGTTGTGCGGTTTTCCTGTGTCTCGTTGAAGCTCCATATGGAGCAATTCATTCCCGGCAAAAGATTACGCTTTATTAACCTTTTGTGATGGCACCCCATTTGGGGTGGCCGCCGCCTGCTGCTTATCTTGGCTTGCCGCATTGAGCCAAGGTGGCTGTGCGGGTATGCTTTGCCGCAACCATGCCTGTCGGGCAGGGGCACAGCCGATACGGCGCCCGCCCACGCGGGCATTTGATACCAACACAGTCGCATCTGGGGTTAATATGAGTCTTGATATGCAAGAGTGGCGCGAAGAGACCACCGCCATCGTCAACGAGTTGCTGGCCGATGGCAGCAACCCGGATCTGGAATACGAGATTGAGCACCACTTTGCCTGCCAGGATTTCGATCTGCTGGAGAAGGCGGCGGTCGACCTGTTCAAGGCCGGTTTCGAAGTGACCGATGCCGAAGAGATGGAGCTGGATGACGGCGCCACCATCTTCTGCTTCGACGCCACCACCGAGTGCAAGCTGGACATCGAGACCATAGTTGCGGACATCGCCAAGATGTTGCCCATCCTCGAAAAATACGGCGTGGACTACGATGGCTGGGGCACCTACTTCCAGGAGTAAGGTACCCGCTCACGCACGCGTTGCAGCAACAACAAGGCCACCCTCGGGTGGCCTTGTTGTTGCTGGCTTACAGCTCCGGCAGCTGGTAGCTGCGGGCAAACTCGGCGGGGGGCAGGGGGCGGCTGAACAGATAGCCCTGCAGCCGATCGCAGCCGGCTTGCACCAGCCACGCTTGCTGCTCCTGCGTCTCCACCCCTTCGGCGGTGATCTTGATGCCGAGCTCGTGGCCCAGCCCGATGACGGAGCGCACGATGGCGGTGGTCGCCTGGTTGGTGGCCAGCCCCTGGGTGAAGCTGCGGTCCAGCTTGAGGGTGGCCACCTGCAGCCTGGGCAGATAGGCGAGCGAGCAGTAACCGGTGCCGAAGTCATCGATGGCAAGCTGAAAACCGGCCTCGATCAGGTTGGCCAGGTTGCTCTCAATCTCGTCGGCATTCTCCATCAGCACCCCTTCGGTGATCTCCAGCTCCAGCTGCCAGGGGGCGAGCCCGTGGCGTTCGATGCAGGCGAAGATCTGCGGGCAGAGCTCGGGGTCGCGAAATTGCAGCGGCGACAGGTTGATGGAGAGCACCAGATCCGGTGCCGCCACCTGCCAGCGGGCCAGCTGGGCACAGCCCTGCTCCAGCATGTGGCTGCCGAGCAGGCCGATGAGCCCCAGCTCCTCCGCCAGCGGGATGAACTCGTCCGGCGAGATCATGCCGAGCTCGGGGTGGGGCCAGCGGCAGAGCAGCTCGGCCCCGTGCAGCTGGCTGGTGCGGGTGCTGATGATGGGCTGGTAGACGGCCGTCAGCTGGCCGGACTTGATGGCCAGCGGCAATTGGGCGGCGATCAGCTGGCGGCGCTTGAGCTTGGCATCGAGTTCTGGGTCGAACAGGGTGCAGTGCTGCTGCTGGCGCTTGCCCTGGGCCAGCGCGGCTTCGGCGTGGCTCAGCAGGCGCTCGGCGTCGTTGGCCTTGCCGTGGGCGATGCCGAGGAACACCGGGATCTGGATCCTGTGTTCTTCCACCTGGTAGGGCACCATCAGCGCCCCCTGCAGGCGGCTGCTCCAGCTGGTCAGCGGCTCGCTCAGCTCGGGCAGCAGCATGGCAAAATCGTCGGCAGCGACCCGGCACACCAGCGACTGGGGCGGGGCCAGCTGTTGCAGGCGGCGGGCCACCTGATTGAGCAGCCGGTCGGCGACCCGGATGCCGAAGCGGTCGTTGATCTCGCGAAAGTGCTGCAAATCGACCAGCACCAGGCTCGCCTTGCGGGCGCCGAGATGACGGCTGGTCTGCAGAAAGTGGGAGAGCTTGAGCAGGCCGGTCAGGCTGTCGTAGTGCTGCTCCTGCTGCAGCTGGGCCTGGGTGGTGCGCAGCCCGGTGATGTCGCGGCTCAGGGTGAGGATGCCGAGGGAGTTACCCTCGTCGTCCGGGACATCGACCCGGGTGACTTCCAGATGGCGGCCCTGGCCGTTGGCGTCCACCAGGCAGTATTCACCGCGCCCCATCGGCAGCTCGGTGGAGAGACGGTGGGCGACCCGCTGGCCGAGCGCCTCGCTCGCCACCATGCCCATGAAGTCGAGAAAGGCCTGGTTGCAGTCGATCAGCAGCCCCTGGTGGTCTTCCAGCCGGATCGGATCCGGGATGGCGTCCAGCAGGCGGCGTTGCAGCAGCTGCTGCTGGCGGAAGGTCTGCTCCAGCTCCTTGCGCTGGCCAATTTCATTGACCATGCCGAACAGGGCCACCGGTTTACCTTGCGCGTCGTAGAGTGGGATCTTGTGGATCTCCATCCAGCTGGTGGCATCGCCGCTGCTGCAGTGCAACTGCTGATAGAGCAGCGGTTTACCCTCCGCCAGCAGGCGCAGATCCTCTTCCCGAAAGATGTCGCCCCAGGGCATGTCGGCATCGGTCTTGCCGATGAGATCCGCCGGTTGCGACAGGCCCGCCTGTTCCGAGAAGGCGCGGTTGGCAAACAGGTAGCGCCCATCCGTATCCCGGCAGAAGATATTCATGGGTAGCTGGTCGATGATCTGCTGCAGCAGGGGCAGGGTGAGCAAGGAGTTCACACAGACACTCACGGGGGAAATTTCGAGCAAATCTATGATAGCAGGCTGGTTTTGTAAAGCTTGGGTTAAGGCTGACTCATTTCTGCCGATCCCTGCTGACAGTCTGTGTCGCTGACGCCATAATAGCCGCCGGTCGGCCGATGGCCGGATTATATGGATGAGAGAAGCAGCATGAAAAAAATTGTGGGAGTAGCACTGGCCCTGTTGATGGCCGGTTGTGCCAGCGACAACAATGGCGGCGAACAGTACCGCTATACCCCGCCGGTAGCCAAGGCGACCAACAACACCCAGGAGATGCAGATCCCGGTGGATCTGGTGTGGGCCCGTGCCGAGAAGTGGTTTGGCGATCACGGTCTTAACATCGAGAACAGCCAGCGCGGCTCCGGCCTGATGACCGCCAACGTCGAGAATTCGGCCGACGGTCTGGAGTGGCTGGATTGCGGTACCATGGGTTCCAAGGTCGCACTGGGCAACCCCAACCTGCAGATCAACCTGATCATCACCCAGAGCGGCAACAACAGCGTGGCGACCGTCAACGTCAAGGGCAACACCCAGCTCTACTTCGTCGAGTCCTCCGGCGAGCGGGTACTGGCACCCTCCATCACCCCGGTGTGCGTCTCCCGTGGCAGCCTGGAACAGAGCCTGTTCTCTACCCTCGGCAATTAAGTTGCGCCGAGTGCCAGCAAAAACCCCGTTGCTTGCAACGGGGTTTTTGTTTTTGGCCCGCTAGCCGGGCAGGGCCGGCCAGCCCTGCTGGCGAAAGCGGCCAGGCGCCATCCCGCTCGACTGCTTGAATGCCTTGGCAAAGGAGGCCTCCGACTGATAGCCGACCCGCTGCGCCACCTCGCCGAGGGGGAGCTGATCCGGGTGGCGCAGCAGCTCGGCCGCCCGTACCATCCGCACCCGCACCATGAACTCCCAGACGCTGCAGCCCAGTCGTTGGCGAAAGTGGCGAAAATAGGTGGCGCGGGACATGGTGGCCAGCGCCGCCAGTTCATCCACGCTCCAGGGATGGGCCGGGTCGGCCAGCATGGCCTGCAGCGAACGTCCCAGCCTCGGGTCCTGCAGGGCGCCGACCAGCCCGAGCGCCCCGTGCGGATCGCTGGCATGGGCCCGCAGCCCCATGGCCAGCAGCACCTGACTGAGGGCCGTCAGCACCGCCCCCGAGCCCTGCTGCTCGCGCAGCAGCTCCTGGTGGATCAGGCTGAGCACCAGGCTCAGCGCCTGTTGCGACTCGCTGGCGAGCAGCGGGATGCAGAGCGGGCTGGGCAGGGCATCCAGCAACAGCGGTCGCAGCGGCCCCTGATAGCGGTACTCGCCGCACAGAAACTCCACCTGATCGCCGCCATCGCCCCTTCGCGGCAGCAGCCCGTCGCCCGGCTCGGCCAGGGCCAGGGTGTCGCCTTCCCGCCAGATGGTATGGGGCTCGCCACCGGGCAGCAGCAGCAGATCGCCCGGTCGCAGGACCACGTCATCGCTCTGCGCCGTGCTGACCCGGATCTCTCCTTTCATCAGCAGGTGAAACGGCATCACCCCGGCCGGGCTCTGCTCATGGGGCAGCCTGAAACCGCCGCGATAGAGGCAGCGCACGTCGAACGTGCCCTGGATGCCGGCCTGGCTGATCAGCTGGTCTATCTGATTCATGATTCCATTTGACTGTTATTTGCGTCTTTAAAGTATTAAACGACTCACCCCTCGATGCAATACTGGTTTCATCGAGCAGGCTGGGGCCTGTTCTGCCAAACCGGAGAGTCAAGATGCAAGACTGGGATCAATACCGTAAAGAGTTGATGGGCCGCGTCATGGAGCTGGGCACCCTGAGCCCGGATACCCTCAAGGGCTATCAGCAGCTGTCATCCGCCGGCAGCAAGAGCGGCGTGCTCGATGGCAAGACCCGCGAGCTCATCTCGCTGGCGGTGGCCGTCACGACTCGCTGCGATGGCTGCATCGCCGTCCATGCCGATGCCGCCCTCAAGCAGGGGGCCAGCCGGGCGGAGATTGCCGATGCACTGGGTGTCGCCGTTGCCATGAATGCCGGGGCCGCCATGGTCTATTCCGCCCGGGTGCTGGATGCCATCGATCGTTGAGGCCGTGCGGGGCCGGCTGCGGCCGGCCCATGAGGAGTAAGGATGTTGATATTCAATCGCTTGCTGGCCGTGCTCGCGGGTGGTGATCGTCTGGGCGCAACCCTCTGCCGGATTGCCGTCGGGGTCGTGTTCATCTGGATCGGACTTTTGAAGTTCATCCCCTACGAGGCGGACAGCATCACCCCTTTCGTGGCCAACAGCCCCTTCATGTCGTTCTTCTATGAACATCCGGACCAGTATCGTCAGCACCTCAATCACGAGGGGGAGCTGGTGCCGGAAAACCGGGCCTGGCACGAGCAGAACAACACCTATGGCTACTCCCATGGCCTGGGCGTGGTGGAACTGGTGTTCGCCCTGCTGATCCTGGCCAATTTCCGCTTTCCCCTGCTGGGATTGATCGGGGCCCTGATGGCGTTTCTGACCCCCTTCGTCACCTTCAGCTTTCTGGTGTTCACGCCGGAAACCTGGGTGCCGGCGCTGGGCGATGCCCACCACGGTTTCCCCTATCTGTCGGGAGCGGGGCGGCTGGTGCTGAAGGACATCATGATGCTGGCGTGTGGTTACATCGCCATGGTGGATTCGGCCAGGACCCTGCTGGCCAGACGTGGATGAGTGACCCTGCCTGCCGTTTGCCGCACCCTGCCGGGTGCGGCTTTTTTATGGGGCGCGAGGCATGCATAAAAAAGCCCCCGACGGGGCCGGGGGCTTGCAGCAGGTTGCCGCGTTAGCGGGCGACGTCGCCGTGAAACAGCGTCTGCTCGCCGGCTTTGAGCACATAGCCCTTCCAGGGGAAGAGGGCGTAGCCGCTGCCTTGCCACGACCAGTTGCCTTCCGCCCCTTGGCGGGTGAGCAGGTGCTGCTCGCCGCTCGGCAGGGTCAGCTCGGCCTGGCTCTGATCGGCGTTGAACAGCACGAAGGCGCTGCTGGTCTGGCCGGCATCGGTCGGATTGAGCCGGATACCCTGCTCGAACAGTCGCACGCACTGCTTGGTCAGCGCCGACCACTGATAGCCCGCACTGCCGATGCAGCCGTGGCTGTCGCGATCACCGCCAACCAGATGTTGTTCCGGGGTACTGCAGGCCGCCAGCAGCAGGGAGGCGGCCATCAGGGTCAGGGTGCGCATGCTTACTCCTTGGCGTCCCGTTCGATGACGATGTTGGAGAAGCCCAGCTCCTTGAAGTAATTCTCCCGGTAATCCTTCACGCTCTTCTTGTCGCGCCGGCACACCTGGGCCAGCTGCTCTTCCATGGCGTGGAAGCTGGCCAGGTTGATCCCCTCGGCAGCGGCAATGGCATCGTAGATGCTGTTGAACTTGTCGTTGGCGTAGCCAATCTCTTTGGTTTTTTTGCCGTAGGTGTAGGTAATCTTGAACGCCATGGCGTTATTCCTTTGATTTGGCCTGCTTGCGCTGGACGTACAGATAGAGGCTCTCGACCTTCTCTCTGGCCCAGGGGGTCTTGCGCAAGAACTTCAGGCTGGACTTGATGCTGGGATTATCGGTGAAGCAGCGGATATTGATCTGCTGTCCCAGCTCTTCCCAACCGTAGTGTTCGACCAGCGCGGTGACGATGGCTTCCAGGGTCAGCCCATGCAGCGGGTTGTTCTTCTGCGAGGAGGCGGGTTGCTCGCTCATGCCTGCGCCGCCAGCTTCGCAAAGGGCTGACCCATGCGGGTGGTGACCCCGTTGGCCAGATGGGGCTCGAAACCGGCCAGCATGCCCGGGCCAAACAGACAGACCACGGTACTGCCCAGCTTGAACAGGCCCATCTCGGCGCCTTTTTGCAAGGTGATGGCTTCGTCGCCGCTGTAATCCCAGCGCACGACGCGCTTCTCTTTGGTCGGCGCTATGTTGCCGGCCCAGATGGTCTCGATGCTGGCCACGATAGTGGCACCGACCAGCACCAGCGCCATGGGGCCGTGCGGGGTGCGGAAGGTGGCGACCACCCGCTCGTTGCGGGCAAACAGGTTGGGCACGTTCTCGGCGGTGAGCGGGTTGACGGAGAAGAGATCCCCCGGCACGAACACCATGCTCTCCAGCACGCCGTCCAGCGGCATGTGGATGCGGTGATAATCCTTGGGCGCCAGGTAAATGGTGGCGAAGTCGCCATCCTTGAACGGTGCCACCAGGTCCTCATAACCGCCCAGCAGCTCACGGGCGCTGTAGTCGTGGCCCTTGGCCTGGATGATGCGACCCTGCTGGATGGGGCCGAGCTGGCTGACGGTGCCATCCACCGGCAGCGCCAGGGTCATGGCATCCTCGACCAGGGGGCGGATCCCCGGCTTGAGTTCGCGGGTGAAGAATTCGTTGAAGCTCTTGTAGTGGGCCGGACTCTCGTGCAGCGCCTCGCTCATGTCGACCTGGTACTGCTTGATAAAGGCCTCGATCACCCTGGTGGTGAGGTTGCCTGCTTCGGCAGCCGCAAGTTTGCCGACCAGGCGGGAGAGGGCGTGTTTGGGCAGACAGTATTGACCGGCAATTTTCAGGTTGTCAGTAATGCTCATGTTCATCATCAAGGTAGGTTGAATAGGGTTACAGCCGCGCCTGTTGGCGACCGTGACGGGCTTCCTGCATGGTTTCCAGGATGCGGTGATAGTTGTGGAAGCGATCGGCGCTGATGGCGCCACTGTCGACGGCGGCCCGCAGGGCGCAGCCGGGATCGTCCTTGTGGGTGCAGTCGCGGAACTTGCAGCCACCCAGGTAGTCGCGAAACTCGACGAAGCACCAGGTGATGCGGTCGGCTTCCAGATGCCAGAGGGCGAACTCGCGGATCCCGGGGGAGTCGATCAGATCGCCGCCGCTCGGGAAGTGATAGAGTCGCGCCGTGGTGGTGGTGTGCTGGCCGAGCCCCGAGTTCTCGGAGATCTCGCCGGTGAGCACATCCAGCCCCGGCATCAGGGCATTGGTGAGGGACGACTTGCCGACCCCGGACTGGCCGACGAAGATGCTGATCTTGTCGGTCAGGGCGGCTTTCAGCTCATCGAGCCCTTCGCCGCTCTCGCAGCTTACCAGCAATACCTCGTAACCGAGCTTGCGGTAGGTTTCGAGCTGGCGCTCGATGCGGGCACGAGCCGCGTCATCGAGCATGTCGACCTTGTTCAGCACGATCAGGGGGCGGATCTCCACATCTTCGGCGGCCACCAGATAGCGGTCGACGATGTTGGTGGAGAACTCGGGCATCACCGCCGAGACGATGATGATCTGGTCGATGTTGGCGGCGATGGGTTTAACCCCGTCGTAGAAATCCGGCCGGGTCAGCACCGAGTGACGCGGATGCACCGCCTCGATGACGCCGGCAGTCGCGGCATTGAGGCCGGGACGCCACACCACCTTGTCGCCGCACACCAGGCTGCTGATGCTGCTGCGCCGCAGGTTGCTGCGGTGGATGGCGCCATCGCTCGCCTCGACGTCTGCGTGCTGACCAAAACGGCTGATCACCACCCCTTCGATGGCCGGGCCAAACAGGGTGTCATCCACGACCGTGGTGTGCTCTTTTTGCAGCCGCCGCTCGCGGTTGGCCTGGACGCGCCTTTGTTGACCCAGATTGAGTTTTGCTTTCTTTGCCACTCGATTCGCCAGTTTATGAACAGATCCAAAGCCAGTATGATACATGCAAATTGGCAAAATTCCGCCATTCCTCCCAATAGAGAGAGCAATCATGACAGTCAGCGCGCAGAACCTGGTATGGATCGACATGGAGATGACGGGTCTGGACCCCGAACAGAATGTGGTACTGGAGATCGCCACCATCGTCACCGACAAGGACCTGAACGTGCTGGCCGAAGGGCCGGTCATCGCCATTCACCAGAGCGACGAAGAGCTGGCCAAGATGGACGACTGGAACGTCAACACCCATACCAACAGTGGTCTGGTGGCCCGGGTCAAGGCGAGCCAGCACGATGAGGCGAAAGCCGTCGCCGAGACCCTCGAGTTCATTCGCCAGTGGGTGCCGGAGCGCACCAGCCCGCTGTGCGGCAACAGCATCGGCCAGGATCGTCGCTTCATGGTCAAGCACATGAGCGAGCTGGAAGCCTTCTTCCACTATCGCAACGTCGACGTCAGCACCATCAAGGAGCTGGTACGCCGCTGGCAGCCGGCACTGCTGGATCAGTTCAAGAAGAGCGGTACCCATCAGGCGCTGGACGACATCCGCGAATCCATTGCCGAACTGCAGTTTTACCGCAGTCACGTCTTCAAGATCTGAGTCTGCGGCAAGGGCTTGTGCTCTCCCGGTTGCTAAAATCGACAGTTCGACCAGCTTTTGAGCGAACGCGCGCAACCAGACAAAAAAGCCCTTGCAATTGGAATGTCTGCTCTTATAATTCGGCTCCCGTACAGTAGCGCAAGCAACCAAATGCTGTACGGCCGTTTTAAGGTAGTTGCGGGAATAGCTCAGTTGGTAGAGCACGACCTTGCCAAGGTCGGGGTCGCGA
>NZ_JASCAS010000010.1:0-35080 GCF_029967615.1 Aeromonas sp. V90_14
CGCCGGGGGGCGGGCCGGGGGTGCCCCACTTCCAGCTCGATGGTGCGGCGGGCGAAGCTGTTGGCCAGGATGGGGATGAAGGTGCTGCGCTCCTGGCAGCAGAGCATGGCGTCGATGATGTGACGGCGATAGGCACGCAGCATGCAGCCGTAGTCGCTCATGTGCACGCCGGTGGCCTTTTGCACCGACTTGTTGATGAGTTTGGAGGCAGTCTTGCGAAACCAGGAGTCCTGCCGATTGCGGCGCATGGTGCCCACCACGTCATAGCCCTGCATGGCGGCTTCGACCAGGCGAGGGATCTCCTCCGGCGGGTTCTGCAGATCCGCATCCAGGGTGATCACCAGATCCCCCTTGGCGGTCTCGAAGCCGGCCATGATGGCGGCGTGCTGACCGTAGTTGCGGTTGAGCAGCACCCCGACCAGCTTGCTGCCCTCAACGGCGGCGGCGTCTCTGATGAGCTCGGTGGAGCCGTCGTGGCTGCCGTCATCGATCAGGATCACCTCGTAATCCTGTGACAGCTGATCGCAGGCGGCGGTGACCCGGCTCAGCAGCGCGGGCAGGCTGGCCTCCTCGTTGTAGACGGGGATGACCACCGAAACCAGCTTGATGTCAGTGTTGTTCACGTTGCATTACTCCAATATGTCGATAAGGGCCGCGACCACGCGGTCGACGTCGGCCAGCGTCATGTCCGGGAAGAGTGGCAGGGTGCACAGGCGTGACGAGTTCCACTCGGTATGAGGCAGGCTGAGGGTCGGGTAGCGTTCGCGGTAGTACTTCTGGGTATGGGCTGCCCGAAAGTGCAGACCGGTACCGATGCCGCGCTCCTGCAGTGCCTGCATCAGCTGATCCCGGTCGAGCCCGCAGCGATCCGGGTCGACCCGCACCATGAACAGGTGCCAGGCGTGCAGGTGGGGGTAGCCCGGCACGGCAAGCGGCGCCAGCGGCAGACCGGTCAGCCGCTCCTGGTAGCGGGCCACCAGTTCGGCCCGCTTGGCGTTGAGCTCGGGCAGACGCGCCAGTTGCACCAGGGCGATGGCGGCGTTGATGTCGGCCAGGTTGTATTTGAAGCCCGGGGTGATCACCTCCGCCTGCGGCTTGCGGCCCAGGCTCATGCGATCAAAGGCATCCACCCCCAGGCCGTGGAATTTGAGCATCCGAATTTTGTCCGCCAGTGCCTTGTCGTCGGTCACCAGCATGCCCCCTTCGGCGCAGGTCAGGTTCTTGATGGCGTGGAAGGAGAAGATGGCGGTGCCGCTGGCGCCGATCCAGCGCTCCTGGTAGCGGGTGCCGACCGCGTGGGCGGCATCCTCGATGACCGGTATGCCGTGCTGGCCGGCCAGCGCCAGGATCGGATCCAGATCGACCGGGGCGCCGGCGTAGTGGACCGGGATGATGGCTTTGGTCCTGGCGGTGATGAGCGGCGCGATCAGCTCGGCGCTGGTCATCAGGGTATCCGGGTCCACGTCGACGAAGACCGGCTCGGCCCCCAGCAGGGTGATGATGTTGATGGTGGAGACCCAGGTCTGGGAGGGGGTGATCACCTCATCTCCCGGGCCTATGCCCAGCGCCAGCAGGGTGACGTGCATGCCGGCGGTGGCGGAGCAGAGTGCGACCGCGTGCTGGCAGCCGAATGTGTCGCAGAATTGCTGTTCCAGTTCATGATTCTTCGGGCCCGTGGTGATCCAGCCCGATTTCAATACGTCACAGACAGCACTTATCTCGGCATCACCGATGGCGGGCCTCGAAAATGGCAGAAAATCTTGCATAAGAGATCCAACGAAGAATATTAATCAGTGCCCGTAAAAGCGGGCCGCCCCAAAAATTGCACTCAACATAACGTATATAAAAGCGGGCCTGCAATGGTCCAGAAACAGCTGGTAACAATTAACTGGTGCGGTCATCTTAGGTAATGTGATAAATATTTATAACCCCCCAAACTCTTGTTTTTCCAAATTACATTTTCTCTGACATTTTGGTTGTATCAATATGAACATTACTGTATTTGGAAGTGGCTACGTGGGCCTGGTTCAGGCCACCGTACTGGCCGACGTCGGTCATCAGGTGATCTGTGTCGATGTCGATGAACAGAAGGTGGCAGCCCTGATGGATGGCCAGGTGCCCATCTATGAACCCGGTCTCGAATCCCTGCTGCAGCGCAACATCAAGAGCGGCGCCCTGGTGTTCACCACGGACGCCGTGCTGGCCGTCAAACACGGCGATGTGCAGTTTCTGGCAGTAGGCACGCCACCGGGGGAAGATGGTTCCGCCGATCTGAGCCACGTGCTGACGGTGGCCGAGACCATCGCCCAGTATCGCGATCGGCCTGTCATCATCGTCAACAAGTCGACCGTGCCGGTGGGCACCGCCGACAAGGTGACCGCCAGGGTCAACACCATCCTGCAGCAGCGGGATCAGTCGTTCGCCTTCGACGTGGTCTCCAACCCCGAATTTCTGAAAGAGGGTTCCGCCATCCAGGATTGCCTGCGGCCGGATCGCATCGTGGTGGGCACCGCCAACGAGGCTTCCCGCCAGCTGATGCGCGAGCTCTACGAGCCGTTCAACCGCAACCACGACCGCATCCTGTTCATGGATGTGCGCAGCGCCGAGCTGACCAAGTACGCCGCCAACTGCATGCTGGCCACCAAGATAAGCTTCATCAACGAGATGGCTGGGCTGGCCGAGCGGGTCGGCGCCGACATCGAGATGGTGCGCCAGGGGATAGGCTCGGACCAGCGCATCGGCTATCAGTTCATCTACCCGGGTTGCGGCTATGGCGGCTCCTGTTTTCCCAAGGATGTCAAAGCCTTGCTGGCCACTGCCCAGGAGCTGGAGTACGACACGCCGCTGATCCGGGCGGTGGAGCGAGTCAACGAATTGCAAAAATCGCGGCTGTTTCAGCTGCTGTCAGCGTTCTTTTGCGCCGAAGGGGAGAGCCTGGCCGGCAAGACCATCGCCCTGTGGGGGCTGGCGTTCAAGCCCAACACCGACGACATGCGCGAGGCGCCGAGCCGGGCCTTGATGGAGGCGTTGTGGCAGACCGGTGCGACCGTGCAGGCCTACGATCCCGAGGCGATGCAGGAGGCCCAGCAAATCTACGGCAACTGTGACAAGCTGCGGCTGATGGGCACCAAGGAGGCGGCGCTGTTTGGTGCGGATGCCCTGGTGATCTGCACCGAGTGGAACCACTTCAAGGCCCCCAATTTTGCCGCCATCAAGCAGGCGTTGCGTTATCCGCTGATCGTCGATGGCCGCAACCTGTTTGATCCGGGCCGGATGAAAGATCATGGTTTTCATTACTACGCGATTGGGCGGGGCGAATCGGTAATGAAATAAAAAGACCATGCCACGCTGCCGCCATGTTTCAGTGCCATGGCAGTGCGGCATCTCTTCACGCTGAACAAGACTATTTTCGTCACTATTGTCGGTGAGCGTCGTTGTCATATTTATTTAATATTGTGAGCTGATTCACTTTATTAATTTTATATTGCCGCTATGGCTAGGCTCTTTTCATTGCTCGCCACTATTAATTAAACCGGTATTGATATGGCCTATTTCCCCGCAGCATATTGCCGCGGGGCACCAATCAATGCATGACATCCGGCAGAGCGCACTCTGCTCACAATAAAAATGGCCCTCCGCCAGTGCGGAGGGCCATTTTTATTTTCAGAAAGGGACGCGCCAGCCCGGCGGGAACTGTCGGGTTGGTGCCGCCAACCTGTCGGCCCGGCTGGCAAGACCCAGATCGGGATGGCAATGGGCCGGCTATTCCGGTATATCGTCCACCTGAGCCCGGTCGAGGGTCGCCTTGGGCACTATGTTCACGCTTTCGTGCAGCTCGCTGTAAACGATCACGGCCAGCCCCTGCTGCAGCTGTGTCCTGACATCGGCGACCTTGTCGGCCAGACTGACATCATGTTCGCCGTACTCGGTGCCCTCTTGCAGCACGAAGTGCTCGAGCAGGTTGTTGAGGGTGACTGCATCCAGCTCTTGCCAGGGGATAATCATGGTTTCATCTTCCGTTACCAGAGAGCGGGTATTGTCTATCTGTCGGCAGCAAGCGCAAGGGATTTATATGGCAGCAAGCAGGTATGAACATGCTCTCTGATGAACAACGTCGTCTCTCCAGCCACCTCGATCACCATCTGTACGAGTCTCGCCGCCACGCCCTGAGCAAGGGGTTGCGCTGGTTCTGGGCCGTCAACCAGCTGGCGATCCTGTTCCTGCTGGCGCGCTTCTATGTCTATCAGGACGCTCATCTGGTGGTGGCCCGGGTACTGCCCTGGAGCTATGAGGTGCAGCTGGTGCTGATGACGCTGGCCTGCCTGTCGTTTCCGCTGTTCTGGCACTGGCTCTCCCGCCAGCCCCCCGCCATCTGGCAGCCCAGCCTGCGTGCCGGCGCCCTGCTGTGGGGGATTGGCTGGGCGCTGCTCGGCTACGCCATCGCCCTGGTGGAGCTGAGAGGCGGTTTCAGCCTGGCGTTCGATCTCATCGGCATGCTGCTGATGACGGCGCTGGTTGCGCTCTACTGCGAGGTGCGGCTGTTCTACTGCTTCAGCACCCCGCCGCTGCTGTTTCTGCTGCTGGAGGCGCTGCTGGTCAAGGTGCCGTTTCCGGCGGTGCACTGGATGGCGGTGGGCTGCCTCATCATCATGCTGGAGACGGGCAGGCGAATGCTCAACGGCTGGTTCGAGCTGGCGGTGTCCCGTGAGCACGAGAACCTGACCCTGGCCCGCCAGCTCGATGCCATGGCCAAGCGGGATCCGCTGACCGGGCTGGCCAACCGGCGCCACTTCGACAACGTTGGCGAGCAGATCCTGCAGGAGGCGAGAGAGCAGCACGGCGAGTTTGCCATCCTGCTGCTGGATGTGGACTTCTTCAAACGCTTCAACGATCACTACGGCCATCTGCAGGGGGACAACTGCCTGATCGCGGTGGCCGACTGCCTGCGTGAGGCCATTCGCCAGCCGGCCGACGTGGTGGCCCGCTATGGCGGGGAGGAGTTCGTGCTGTTGCTGCCCGGTGCCGATGCGCTGGCCGCCAGCGCCATCGCCAAACGCATTGCCGCCGCGCTGGCCGAGCGACACATCCTCCATGCACAGTCGGAGGTGTCGGATCGGGTCACCGTGAGTCAGGGCATCGCCCTGTGGCACGGGGGGCAGGATGGCATCGCCGACATGCTGGTGCGCGCCGACGAGGCGCTCTATCAGGTCAAGGAGGCTGGCCGCAACGGCTACCGGCTCGCCCCCTGAGTCTGCTCCCGCAGCCACTGGCTGATCCGCTCTTCCAGCCAGAACCGCGGTCGCCAGGGGGTACCGTGCAGAAAGCCCACGTGGCCACCCTGGCGGCTCAGCTCGTAGCGCACCATGGGGGAGAGCTGCTCGGCCTGCGGGATCACCGCCTCGGTCATGAAGGGATCGTCGGCGGCGTGGATCACCAGGGTGGGGATGGGGATCCGTGCCAGCATCCCCAGGCCCGAGCAGCGCTGATAGTAGTGATCGGCACTGTCAAAACCGTGCAGCGGCGCCGTGACCTGCTCATCGAAGTCGCGCAGGGTGGCGATGGCGCGCACCTGCTGCGGCTGCCAGCGGGCGCCGGCCGCCGCCTGCCGCTGGATCTTCTGCTGCAGGTTGTGGCGCATGGTGCGCAGCAGATAGCTCTGATAGACCCGCGAGAAGCCCTGATTGACTCGATCGGCGCAGCTGTCCAGCCGCAGCGGCGCCGAGATCACCACCGCCGCCGTCAGCTCGCTCGGGCAGGCGCGCGCCAGCAGATTGACCAGCATGTTGCCCCCCAGCGAATAGCCGATGGCGATGAGCGGTTTGCCGGGAAAGCGGCGGCCCAGCTCGGCGATCAGCGCCTGGGCATCCTCGATGGCGCCGGAGTGATAGGCCTGCAGCAGCCGGTTCGGCTCGCCGCTGCAGCCGCGAAAGTGCATCAGCACCGCCTCGTTGCCCTGGCGTTGTAGGTGGGCGAACAGTCCCTTGGCATAGTGGGAGTGAATGCTCCCCTCCAGCCCGTGAAACAGCACGATGAGCGGCCGCTCATCCCGGCTGATCTCGCCGCTCCAGGCGAGATCGACGAAGTCGCCATCCGCCAGCTCGAAGCGCTCCGCCACGAAGCGGGCCGGTTGCCGGCGCAGCCACTTGGGCAAAATGGTTTGCAGATGGGGGTTGCGCGCCCACCAGGGGGCGTGGAAGTGGCTTTCGATCAGCATGCTGGGTCCGCGGGTGACAGGGACAGAAAAGGCAACGGCGAGAAGCCGGGCTTCTCGCCGTCGGGATCAGGCCGGCAGGCTGTCGTGGTGTTCGGCACCGCGCAGCATGGCCTGGATCAGTTCGTTGGCTTCAAACTTGGTCAGCGCCTCGTGAGCGCCCACCTGATGGGCCCGCTCTACGCTGATCTCGCTGGAGAGCGAGGTGTGCAGGATGATGTAGGCGCCCGCCAGTTTGGCGTCGCTCTGCACCTCGAAGGCCAGCTCATAGCCGTCGAGCCCCGGCATCTCGATGTCGCTCACCAGGATGTCGATGGGGGTCTTCTGGCTGGCGCGGGTCTGCATCAGGGTCAGCGCATCCTTGCCGTTGGTGCACACCTCGTAGGGGATGTTGATGTAGTCCAGCGCCGCCATCAGCTGGCGACGGGCGACCGAGGAATCATCCACCAGCAGGATCCGCATCGGCTTGATCCGCTCCCGCTGCACGTCGGTCAGCACCGGGTAGAGGTGGCTGGGGTCGTCCGGATAGACCCGGGAGAGGATCAGCTCCACATCCAGCAACTGGATCAGCTGATCATTGACCCGGGTCACGCCGGTGACGAACACGTTGTGGCCGAGGGTGGCGGGCGGCGGCTCGATGTCACGCCAGTTGCACTCGGTGATCTTGTCGATGCCGCGCACCAGAAAGCCCACCAGGGTACGGCGGCAGTCGGTGATGATGATGAAGCAGTGTGGCATCTCTTCCTTGCTGATCGGGCGATAACCCACCGCCATGGCCATGTCGATCACCGGGATGGTGGTGCCACGCATACTGGCGGCGCCGAGCACGGTCGGGTGCGAGTGCGGCATGGCCGTCAGCTGGGTGTAGGGCACTATCTCTTTCACCTTGAGAGTGCCGATGGCGAAGGATTGCTTGGCCGAGAGATGAAACAGCAACATGCCCTGGGATTGGTTGGCCTTGCTTTTCATGGCAGATGTCCTGTGAGTCAAAACGGTATCAGTCAATTCAGGCCCCTAGCATAAAGGATTATAGAAGAAATGGCCTTGTGGTTATTAACGACCATTGGCCGCAAAACTGGACTCATTTCATCCATTTATTGCCGCAATCCGCACCTGTGCGCACTGCCTGGGGCCCTCATGGGCGGGGCGTTCAGCGCGCCTGCAACGCCTCCAGCGGGGTGCCGAGCCACTGCTGGCTGGCCTGGGCGAGCGCGGCTTCATCCCCATAGCCCAGCTTGCTCACCACCTGGGCGCGTTGGCTGCCGCTCTTGAGCAGACGCACCGCCTGCAGCAGCTGCCACTGGGCGCGCAGCGCGTCGCCCGCCAGCGCCGGGTCGTTGAGGCCACGCTGCGCCAGACATTGCTGCCATGCCTCATCGCTGCCCTCCTGACCGTTTGCCAGCGCCTGCCAGGCGGCCTGCAGGGCATTGTCTGGCTGGGGGGCAATGGGGCAGGCCGGCAGCTCGTCGAGTATCACCTGCAAGCGGTGGCCGTAGGCACCTTGCCAGTCGCGGGGGCGCTGCCACTGGGTCAGGCCGTCGAGCAGCGCCGCCAGCAGCGGGGTGGGCTGCAGCCAGCCCGCCCGCTCTGGCTGCTCCACGCGCACCGAGCAGGTCAGCAGATCGTGCTGGCAGCCCGCCAGCGGGGTGAAGGCGGCCAGGGCATCGGCACAGAGCCAGAAGTGGCTTCCCGTCGGCATCAGCCACTCATGGGCGCCGAGTCGCAGCAGCGCCGCGCCCCGGGTGATCCGCAGCAGCTGGCCCACCGGCACGCGCTTGCGGGCACCGACTTGCAGATGCGAAGTGGAAAAATGCTGATATTCGATGGCGTGATGCATGTAAAAACCCTGATATGATGCTGCCTGGAGGTAACAAAAATGGAAACCAGACGTAAAAAGCGCTTCATTGCCGGTGCGGTCTGCCCGGCGTGCGGCAAAATGGACACCATGATGCTGTATATGGAGCATGGAGTCGAGAAGGTGACCTGTGTCGAGTGCGGGGATACCCAGGTACAGACCCAGGCCGAGGTGGACAAGGTGACCCGGGAGACGGAACAGGTAATCGGTGTGTTTCGTCCCGAGTGAGTGCCGGCCTCAAGGTGATGGCGCGCCGGTCAGGCTGGTCGTTGTTGATTGCTTTTTCATCACGCTGAAGCCGGTCCGACCATATGCTTGTCTGCCTTTTTGAGGTATTCTGGGCCCGTTTTTTTCTATCCGCAGGATCCCTGACATGAAAGTAGCTCCCCTGAGCGTGGTTACGCTGGAATACACGGTCACCGACGAACACGGTGAAGTCATCGACACCACTGTCGGTAAAGAGCCTCTGGTGTATCTGCACGGTACCCGTTATCTGGTCTCCGGCCTCGAAGCCGAGCTGGAAGGTCGCAGCGTGGGCGAGGCGTTCGACGTCACCCTGACGCCGGAGCAGGCCTATGGCCAGTACGACGAGAACCTGGTGCAGGAAGTACCCGGCGAGCTGTTCGACGGCATGGAAGTGTCTGAAGGGGATACTTTTGTGGCCGAGACCGACGACGGCCATCGTCCGGTGACCGTGATCGAAGTGTCCGAAGAGTTCGTCAAGGTGGATGGCAACCATCCGCTGGCCGGCGTGACCCTGGGCTTCAAGGTCGAGATCAAGGACGTGCGCGCCGCCACTGCCGAAGAGCTGGCCCACGGCCACGTTCACGGTGCCGGTGGTTGCGGTCACGATCATGGCCACGACCATGATCACGACCACGGTCATGAGCACGGCGGTTGCTGCGGTGGTGGTCATCACGGCCACGATCACGGTCATGACCACGGCGACGACCAAGGTCACGGCGGCTGCTGCGGTGGCGGCGGCTGCGGTGGCAAGGGCCATCAGCACTGATCACGGCATTGCCGATGATAAAAAAACCCGCGCCTGGCGCGGGTTTTTTTATGGCTGGCACTCATCAGTAGTGCGGTGGCGGGGTCTCTTCGGCCATGCTGGCGATCTGGCTCGGCTGCACGCTCTGCAGCTTGTCCACCAGCAGCTGGATCTGATGCTTGAGCCGATCCAGCTCGCGGCCCTGGGTGGTGACCTCGTCGTTGAGCTGCTCCACCGTGTATTCGGCGAAGGCGAGGCGGCTTTCCAGGGTTTCGAGGCGATCGTTTAATTGCTGACTCATGGGCCTTTTGGTCCTTACTTGATAGTCCAGATTTCGGCCAGGCCGCTGGAGCTGGCGCTGACAAGGTGGCTATTGTCGCGCAAAGTCACGCCGTAGACCACTGCGCTCGGCGGTTTCACCCTGGGATGGGGCGAGACGCGCCAGCTCTGCAGCAGGCTGCCATCGCTCACCTGCCACAGGGAGAGCTGGCGGGAGGGGGCGCCGGTGATGAGCCACTTGCCGTCGTTGGCAAAACGCGCCGCGGTGTAGACCTCGAAGCGGTGATCGAACTGCAACCGGCTCAGCTCCTTGCCGGTTGTCAGATCCCAGATGCTGGCCTGGCGGCTGTCGGCGGTGAAGGCGAGCCGTCCGCTCGCGTCGAGCCGGGCCAGCACCACCCGACCGGCGTGGTTGAAGCGCCACACCACCTGGCCTGAGCGGGTATCCCACAGGTAGGCGCTGTAGTCGTTGCCGCCGGTGAGGGCGTAACGGCCATTGGGGGAGAGATCCACCGTGTTGACCTGCTCGGTGTGGCCGAGAAACTGCAGCCGGCGGCCGGTGCGGGTATCCACCACTTCCGCCTTGCCGTCTTCCCGGCCGATCAGCACCTGGCGACCGTCGGCCGACAGGGCGATGTCCCTCAGCCTGGATTCAGGAAGCGAATAGTAGCCTTGCGACTGGCCATCCTGCAGGCGCCAGATCCCGAAACTGTCGGGGGTGGCCGTCACGGCGTGGCTGTCGTCCGCCGAGAAACGGGTGATGATGATGAAGTTGCCCGGATTGTCGGACTGGCGCCAGCGCCAGCGCTCCTTGCCCTGTTCCAGGTCCCACACCACAGTACCCTGGCTCAGGCTGGAGACGATGGCCTGCTTGCCGTCGCTGGCCAGATCGGCGCTCAGCAGCCCCTGGTTGGCGAGGGTCAGTTGTCGGTCCGGCGATGAGCTCTGTTCGCAGCCTGTCAGTATCAGGCAAATCGCGACGAGATAAATGGCACTTTTTATCATTTTTCCTGTCTCATGCTTTCGTTACCTGCGATCACGGCGTTAGTATAAGGCGCTTATCACGATAAACCTCTCATTTCACGAAGGAACCGAGAGCGGTATTTAGAGTTTTGGAGAAACTGATGAACAATTTTCTGAAGGTGTCCCTGTTGGCCGCGGCAGTTGCCGTGAGTCTGACTGCTTGCCAAAAAGACGAGAAGACTGCTGCGAATACCGCAGAGGTCAAGGCAGAAGCCAGCAAGCCGGCAGAGGCCCCCAAGGCTGAAGCCAAGAGCTTTGAAGAGCAATCCGGCTATGCAATTGGCCTCTCCATGGGTCGTTATATCGCCAATACCCTGGAACGTCAGCAGGAACTCGGCATCAAGCTGGACAACAGTGTCATCCTCAAGGGTGTGACCGACGGTCTGGGCAAAGAAGCCAAGATGACCGACGAGGAGATCCAGAAGGTTCTGCAGCAGTACGACGCCAAGATCAATGAGTTGACCAAGGCCAAGGCTGACAAGGATGCCGTGGAAAACCAGAAGAAGGGTGAAGAGTACCTGGCTGCCAACGCCAAGAAAGAGGGCGTGAAGAGCACCGAATCCGGCCTGCAATACCAGGTCGAGAAGATGGGTACCGGCGCCAAGCCGAAGGCCACCGACATCGTCAAGGTCCACTACACCGGTACCCTGACTGACGGCACCAAGTTCGACAGCTCCGTCGATCGCGGCGAGCCGGCCACCTTCCCGCTCAACCAGGTGATCCCGGGCTGGACCGAAGGCGTGCAGCTGATGCCGGTCGGTTCCAAGTTCAAGTTCTTCCTGCCGTCCAAGCTGGCCTACGGCGAGCACGGTGCGGGTTCCATCCCGGCCAATGCCGTGCTGGTATTCGACGTTGAGCTGCTGGCTATCGAGAAGCCGGCTGCCGATGGCGACAACGCCAAGAAGTAAGCGGAAAACGTTGAAAAAACGGCTCCTTAGGGAGCCGTTTTTACTTGTAACTCCGCCCGAATGGCGGGATAAAAGAGAGTATCGCCAACTGTGCTAACATGGCGAACGACACCCGAAATAGACAACAAAATCAATTGCAAGGATGGCTCCCGTGGCTGAAAGCAAACCTCGAGTCCTGTTGGTGGAAGATACCCGCAGTCTGGCGGTGGTCTATGAACAGTATCTGGCCCAGGATGGCTACGAGGTGCTGCGGGCCGATTGCGGCCAGCAGGCATTGGCGCAGCTGCTGAGCAGCCCGCCGCCGGTGGTGTTGCTGGATCTCGAGCTGCCCGACATGTCCGGCATGGACATCCTGCAGCAGATCACCGAACAGCAGCTGCCCTGCTCGGTGGTGGTGATCACCGCCCACGGCTCGGTGGACGTGGCGGTGGAGGCGATGCGGCTCGGCGCCTTCGACTTTCTGACCAAACCGTTCGACGGCAAGCGGCTGTGCGCCACCGCGCGCAATGCCCTCAAGCACCAGCAGCTCAGCTCGCTGGTGGCCCAGTACCGGGAGAACTTCGAGCGCAGCTCGTTTGCCGGTTTCATCGGTGCCTCCATGCCGATGCAGGCGGTCTATCGCATCATCGAGAGCGCGGCGCCGAGCAAGGCGACCGTGTTCATCACCGGCGAGAGCGGCACCGGCAAGGAGGTGTGCGCCGAGGCCATCCACCAGTGCAGCCCCCGTCGCGAGCAGCCCTTCATCGCCCTCAACTGCGCCGCCATTCCCCACGACCTGATGGAGAGCGAGATCTTCGGCCACGTGAAGGGGTCGTTCACCGGCGCGCAGGGGGATCGCAAGGGGGCGGCCAGCCTGGCGGATGGCGGTACCCTGTTTCTGGACGAGATCTGCGAGATGGATCTGGACCTGCAGAGCAAGCTGCTGCGCTTCATCCAGACCGGCACCCTGCAGCGGGTCGGCAGCGGCAAGCTGGAGACGGTCGATGTGCGCTTCGTCTGCGCCACCAACCGCGATCCCCTGCTGGAGGTGAAGGCGGGGCGTTTTCGCGAGGATCTCTACTACCGGTTGCACGTCATCCCCCTCAGCCTGCCGCCGCTGCGCGAGCGGGGCGAGGACATACTGCTGCTGGCGCGAACCCTGCTGCAGAGCTATGCCAAGGAAGAGAACAAGCGCTTCAAGGATTTCGATGCCGAGGCGGCGCGGGTGCTGCTCGATTACCCCTGGCCCGGCAACGTGCGCGAGCTGCAGAACGTGGTGCGCAACATAGTGGTGCTCAACGATCGCGAGCTGGTGAGCCCCGACATCTTGCCGCCCCCGCTCAACGGCAGCCGTGCCAGCCTGCTGGCGGCGCTCCCCGCTGCAACTGCGACCGGCAGCGGTGCCGTGGTGGCGACCAATGCCCCGATCCGCCCGCTCTGGCTGGTGGAGAAAGAGACCATAGAGCAGGCCATCGCCAGCTGTGATGGCAACATCCCCAAGGCGGCGGCGCTGCTGGAGATCAGCCCTTCCACCATCTATCGCAAGAAACAGGGCTGGGAAGAGGCGAGTCTGGCGTGAGGCCGGTGTCGGGAGGGGTCACCCTCCCGAGGGATAAATGTGCGGGGCGGCCAATGGGCCGCCCCGCGGCGGTTGTGGTGGTCGCTCGCTAGAGCTTGGCCAAGAGCTTGAGGCGGGCCAGCCGCTCTGCCTCGTTGGCCTTGAGCCAGCGATCCTGTGAGAGCAGGAACCAGGCGCGGGAGAAGTATTCGGCTGCAGCCGGATCATCCAGTACCAGCGCGTTCTCCCCCAGCTCCTCGAACAGATAGCCATCCTCAGCCACCCCGGCGGCCGCCATATCACCCTTCAGCTGCATCAGGTCGGCCAGCGCCTGTTCATGCTGCCCCTGGGCCCGCAGCAGACGGGCCAGACTCCAGCGGGCGATAAAGGCCTTGGCCTGGTTGTTGTGCTGCTCGTGCCAGGCCAGACATTTTTGCTGGAAGCCCCTGGCCTCATCGAAACGACCCAGCTCGAACAGGGTCCAGCCCTGGTTGTTGTAGAGGGTGGCGAGCCAGCCGCGCACCTTTTGATCGGTACTGCGTTCGGCCAGCTCCATCGCCAGCTGATGCCAGCGGCTCTGCTCTTCCAGCGGCGCGGCGATGGCGATCATGTGGGCGGCGTCGATGGCGAGATAAAGCTCCTTGTGCTTGAGCCCCAGCTGCCACGCCTGTTCAAACAGCGTTTTGGCGCTGGCCTTGTCGCCGGCGGAGTTGAAGGTACGGCCTCGCTCCAGCAGGGCGCGCAGGCGGGCTCGCGGGGTGGCGTCGGTGAGGCGGGGTTCTATCTCGTCGAGCAGCTGGTGCGCCTGTGCAAACTGGCGTTGCAGCGAATGGGTGCGGGCTATCTGGGTGAGCAGTTCCAGCTCGTACTGCAGATCGGCGGTGGCGCGCGCCTCGGGCAACAGGGCATGAAAACGCAGGGCGCTGGCGGCGGGATCCCGATAATCCCACTGCGCCATGAAATCGGGCGGATTGTCCATCTGGCCTCCTTGCTGGCTATCCTCCCCCCAAGATGCCTGCAGGCCATTGTTTGTACAAGGGCCCCCCGTCACAGAGTGCCCCTTGAGTCATGTCTGCATTTGCGGCGAGCCGGTCAGTAGACCATGGCCAGGCTCATCAACATCAGGCCGAGGGCGGCGAAGGCTCCCTCCTTGATGGCGAGGCGTGGCACCAGCGCCTTGGGCAGGGCCGGGAACAGGCTGAGGGCGAAGCCGAGCCCAGGCATCAGCCAGTGAAAGGCCGGGTTGCGCAGGCTGGGGTCTGCCGCACCATTGATGATGATGAGCAGAATGAAGAGGGTGAAGGCCGGTAGAATAAACCAGCGGGCGCTGCCGGCCGCAACGGCGCGCAGCGGCGAGATGCGATAGAGCAGCAGGGTCACGATAAACAGCACCAGGGGTGCCAGCAGGTAGAGTGGAGCCGGGTTCATAACGGATATCCTGAAAAAAGGCGTGAGCAGCAGTGGCGGGATTTAATCAGCCCGAGGCGGGGATGACCAGCCACAAGGGCCCGGGCTGTGAAGCAGATCCCGGGCAAAGGTTTGTCGGCCTGGGCTTCAGCGCAGCCAGAACCAGGCGGCAAAGCCCAGCCAGCTGATGGCCAGCAACAGCCAGGGCAGCGGATGCTGGCGAGAAACCTCGACCAGCTCGACGATGTCGTCCGGTTCCCCATCCTGCGGCGCTGCGTGGGACTGTTTGGCCTTGGCCTGCAGTTTTTTCTGACGGCTGGCCTCGCGGGCCCGCACCTTCATCTGTTTCTTGTATTCGTCTATGCCTTTCTGGATCCCCTGCGCGATCAGCTGGGTCTGTTCCTTGGTCTGCCCCGGCTTCTGGTTGGCACGGGCAATTTTCATCGCCTCCTGCTGGGTCTCGGGGGAAATCTTGTCGTACTTCGCCATCAAAGGGTCTCCTCGGCATCGATTGGCGGGGAGTATGCCATAAAAACGGCGCCCTCAGGCGCCGTTGCAACAGCTTGTGAGCCGGATCAGGGCTTGTAGTAGGTCACGGTCGCGTAGGGCAGCGGGTTGAGGGTGCCCTGGGACTCGGCGTACTCCATGAACATCTCGTTCTCACCGACGCCGGAGTCGACGTAGTCACCCTTGTTGGGCAGCTCTTCACGCTTGAGCAGGCCGTTGTAGCCATCCTTGCCGGAAGCGATGTAGGTGTTGGCACCGACCCGGTACACCTTCTCGTCATCCAGCGGCTGCCACTGGCCGTTGGCGTCCAGCAGTTCCAGCTTGGTGATGCGGGAGCCCTTGGCCAGCTTGCCGTCGTAGGTGTAGCTCAGATGGCCGACGTAGGGGAAGGCACCGCTGGAGGCGGCGATCCCGGTCTCCAGACCGATGGAGTAGTCAACGGCGTACTCCAGGGTAGCCCGAACGTCCTTGCCCTTGAGGTTGAAGGCGGCGATCTTGTTGCCAAACGGCAGCAGGGTACCCATCACGTAACCGACCGAGAGCGGGCCCGCGTTCACGTCGGCACGCACGCCACCGGCGTTCTGGATGGTGAAGTCGACCTTGGTGTTGAGCTTGTTGAGCTTCCAGTAGAGCGACTCGGCCACCAGGGGATCGATGAGGCCGGCGCCGTCCGGGGTGGTCGGCACGCGCACGTGGGTCAGCTTGGTCGGCACGTCGGCGATGATCTTGGCTTCGAGCTCGGCCACGGCCGGCTTGTACTCGGTGTCGATCACATCGCGCATGGCGGTGTTTTCCGGCACGATCTCGATGACCGGGGACTTGTTGATGAAGTCGACTACGTTGGTCTGCTCGGTGCCGCTGAGCGGCACTTTCTTCTTGGCCACTTCCTTGGTGAAGTCATCGCCGGTCATCAGGGTGTTGCGGCCCTCACACTTGGTGAGCTGGCCTTCCTTGCTGAGGGAGACGTTGACCAGGCCGTAGCCCTTGGCCCATTCACCGGCCTGCACGATACAGGTCTTGCCGCCGTCCGGGTTGCTGACGATCTGGGCATAGGTATTGTCATCGGCCGGGTTCTGGTTGTGGGCGGTGTAGCCGATGCTGTTGAGCTCGGTGATGTCGCCGAGGAAGGTCTGGGAGTGACCGCCGACGATCAGGTCGATGCCGTTGACGGCCTTGGCGACCGCCTGGTCATTTTGCAGGCCGATATGGGTGACCATGATGATCTTGTTGGCACCCTTGGATTTGAGGGTATCGACCATTTTCTGGGCGGTCTCAATCATCGGCAGGAATTTGGTGTCGGTATCCGGCGAGGAGATGTCATGCATATTTTCCAGCACCAGTCCGAAAATACCCACGCTCTCGCCATTGACTTCCTTAATGACATATTCGTGAATATTTTCACTGTCCTTCAGGGTGGCGCTACTGGATTTCACCATATTGGAAGCCAATACCGGGAAATTCACCCGTGAGACAAAGTCTTTAATAGCCTGGTTGCCCAGATCGAATTCGTGGTTGCCGAGCACCATGGCATCGATACCCATGTCGGAGAGCAGCCGGGACTCCTCTTCACCCTTGAACTGGGTGAAATAGAGGGTGCCCTGGAAGGCGTCGCCACCGTTGAGCACCATGAAGTTGCGGCCCTCGTTGGCGGCCTGGCTGCGCAGCTCGTCCAGCTTGAACTTCAGGCGCGGATAGCCGCCCAGCTTGGCGTTGAACTTGAACAGCTCCTGGCCGGTGGGCTGGATCGCCAGCGCATTTTCGGTCGGGTCGAGGTGGGCGTGGGTATCATTGATGTGGGCAATGGTCAGATCCAGCGGAATATGTTCCTTGCTGCTGTTTTCTGAATTGCAGGCGGTCAGCCCGAACAGGGTAATAGAGACGGTGACGGCCAGTAGCGTCTTCTTCATCGGTAATATTCCTCTTGTTGTTATAGTCCTGTATATCGTTCCTGCATGACAGGAGTGTGGCGATTCTAGGCAAAAAGTAATAATTGGAAATAAACAGAGCTGATTCCTTTGAGCTACTGCACATTAATAAAGCAAATAAACGTTTGCTCTATTTGGCAGAGCAGGGGAAGGCGCGGCGGGGATTTTCCGCCAGCATGGGTGTCAATGCAACCCCATTGAGGTCAGGGGCGCTTCAAGGCGCAGGCGTGGGGCTCAGCTGCTGCAGAAATTGCTGTGGGGTGAGCGGGCGGCCATACAGGTAGCCCTGCAGGTAATCGACCTGCCGCTCGACCAGAAAGTCGGCCTGCTCCTGGGTCTCGACCCCTTCGGCGATGGTTTGCAGCCCCAGCCGGGTCGCCAGGCTGATGGTGCTGTCAAGAATATGACGGGAGAGGGCGTTGGTGCCGATCATGGCGACGAAGCTCTGATCGATCTTGAGATAGTCCACGTGGAACTGCTGCAGATAGGTGAGGCTGGAGTGGCCAGTACCAAAGTCGTCCAGCCCGATCCTGACCCCCATCTGCCGCAACTCCTCAAACAGCCGCTCGGTGAGGTGGTTGGGGGTGATTAGCTCGCGCTCGGTCAGCTCCAGCACCAGGGTGATCGGGTTGGCGGTGAAGGCGGCGAGAAAGCTGCGGCAGTCATCCAGCAGGCTCAGCTGCTGGCAGTGGCGGGCACAGATGTTGAAGCTGAAGTGGAAGCGGGGCGGCAGCGCCGCCGCGTGGGGGGCAAACTGCAGCCGCACCTGCTGCATCAGGGTCTGGGTCATCAGGATGATGAGGCCGCTCTCCTCCGCCAGCGGAATGAAGAGATCCGGCCGGATCAGCCCCTGGCGGTGGTGCTGCCAGCGCATCAACACCTCGCAGCCATGCAGCTGGCCGTTCTGGCTGACGACGATGGGCTGCAGATAGGGCACGAACTCCTGCTTGATGATGGCGCGCCTGAGCTCCTGGGTCGGGGTCGAGATATGGCTCCACCAGCGGTAGGTGGCGAGGCCGGCCAGCCCCCCGAGGGCCAGGATCAGCAGCACCATGCTGCCCTGCTTTTGCAGGGTTATGGCCAGCACGGCACTCAGCGGGAACCCCTGGTTGAGGCTGTAGCCGAAGGTGGTCGAGTCAAGCCGGTAGTTGAAGCCCCGCAGCCTGGGCGGTTGGCCATCGTGGACCTTGCCCTGCAGGTCGAGCCACTGCTTGCCTATCTGCACCCAGCTGTGGGGCCCGGCGAGGTGCCACTGCAACGGTTTGCTCAGATGATAGGGGTTGATGGCGACCACCACCGCATGATCCCCTTCGCTCAGGTGGTAGAACAGCAGCGACGGTTTACGTCCGAGCTGGGTGACCGCCTCCAGCCTGAGCAGCTCGTGCTGGCTGTTCTGCAGCCGGTCTTTCAGATCGATCTCGTCGAAGATGGAGGAGCAGTAGAGGCGGCCGTTGCGGGAGAGATTGACCGAGCGCACATAGGGGGAGGTGGCGACCAGCACTCGCAGCTCGCGGGCCACCTCGCGGCAGGGACGGCTGGCCAGCGGCAGCGCCGCTTTGGCCGCCAGGGTCGAGTGGTGCAGTGCGCTGTCGATCTGTGTCATGGCGCGTTCGGCGGCGGTCTGGGCCTGCTGGCGCGTCATCGACCAGGTCTGCCAGTAGAGGGTGACGAGGGAGATGAGGATCAGGGTGGCGCAGCACAGCAGGCTGGCCAGCAGACGAGGCATGTTGCTGCGACGCAGAAAGGGAAGAGCCATGGGCCACGCCTCGATGAAGAGTCAATTGAACAAAAAAAGGTCGGTCATACTACACAATCACACCTCAATCTCATAGTCGGTACAAGGGGCGGCATGGGCGGGCGCAGGGGCTGGAAATGCCAAAAAGCAAAGACGGCCCGCAGGCCGCCTTTTGTTTGTCATCGCAGGGAAAGCGCGTTTACAGCTGCTCGATGCCGACGATATGCCAGGGGGCATTGTCCTTGGCGAGGTTGCGCTCGAGGTGCCACACCTCCTTGATGTCCTCCTCGACCTGCTCCTGGCGATCCATGTAGCGGCCGCTGAAGCGCACGCTGACCTGGGCCCAGTCGCTGCCGTAGTCGGCGCGCACCAGCTGGGTGTCCACATACATCACTTCGGTATGCTGCTCACCGGTGAGCTCGGCACGCTCGGCCTTGAGTTGTTCAAACAGCTCAGGACTCACGTACTCGCGTACCTTTTCCAGATCGTTTTTGTTCCAGGCTTCCTGCAGGGTGCGGTAGTGATCGCGAGCCCCGGCCAGGAAACCGTTCATGTCAAAACCTGGCGGCAGGCGGAACGGCACGTCGCTGTCGGCAAAACCGGTGGCCTGCGGGGCGCTGTGGTTCTGCTCGAACTGCTGGGGCGCCGCGCTCTGGGGCGGCTGATAGCCGGCATAGGCCGTCTGCTGCTGTGGCGCCGCCATCTTGCCCTTGCGCAGGGTGCGGATCAGGAACACAGCCCCCAGAGCCAGCAGGGCGATCAGCAGGAAGTCCATCCCTTGCAGACCTTCGAAGGCGCCGCTGCCCAGCAGGTAGGCGAACAGACCGCCGGCCAGCAGGCCGCCGAGCAGGCCGCCCATCATGCCGCCCTTCTTGGGTGCCTGGGCGCCCACGGTGGGGTTCTTGGTGTCGACGGGTTTGGCGGCCGGTTGGGCCGGAGCGGTTTTATAGCTCTTGCCAAAGGATTTGCCGCCGCCAAATTTCTTGGCCTCGGCAATGGGTGCCCCCAGGCCAATGGCCAGGATCACGGCAAACAGGGTCAGCATCTTTTTCATTTTGACTCTTTTCACTCTCATCAGTGGGTGGGGCATGCTCTGCTTTGGCAAGCTCAGCGAGGCGCATGGCAGGCTGCCTGTCCCTCGTTGTATTGCAGCTTGCGACTATGATTAACATGGTTGGCATGAATTATTCATGAACAGATTGCCCCGATCGGGGGCGTTGCGAGGAGACAGGCCATGAAAAGTCGACGACCGAGCCGCAAGGAGCGCAAACTGCGCAACAAGGCGAGAGCCAAACCGCAGGATCAGACCCTGGTCTGGCCTTTCATGATTGTATGAATGCGAGACGGATTTCATCGACAGGCGGCGTCAACAACCATCAGGAGGGCGGTTGTGGCTGACAGAAGTGAATAGCGTGCATTTGCACTCGCGATGACGGGGTTTCTTTTGTAAAATTCCCGTCCCCTTCCCGCTGCGGTTTTTATGTGTATGGCAGAGCAAGTGACGGCGAAAAAAGACGCCAAGACACAACAGCTGAAAGTACCTCCCCACTCTTTTGAGGCCGAACAGTCCGTACTGGGCGGCCTGATGCTGGACAACGAGGCCTGGGATCGGGTCGCCGAACGGGTGATCGACAAGGATTTCTACAGCCGCCCGCACCGCCTGATCTTCCAGGCCATGACCCGCCTCTCCAATGCGGGCAACCCCATCGATCTCATCACCTTGCAGGAGGAGCTGGAGCGCTCCGAACAGCTGGAAGAGGCCGGTGGCTTCGCCTATCTGGTGGAGATCGCCAAGAACACCCCGAGTGCCGCCAACATCAGTGCCTACGCCGAGATCGTGCGTGAGCGGGCGGTCGTGCGGGAGATGATCTCGGTCGCCAACGAGATAGTCGAAGCGGGCTATGAGCCGCAGGGGCGCACCTCCGGCGATCTGCTCGACCTGGCCGAGAGCAAGGTATTCAAGATTGCCGAGCAGCGCAGCAGCGCCAACGAGGGGCCCCAGCCGCTCAAGCTTATTCTCGAGCAGACCGTCGACAAGATTGAAGAGCTGTTCAAGACGCCCCACAACGGCGTGACCGGGGTATCGAGCGGTTACGGTGATCTCGACAAGATGACCGCCGGCCTGCAGCGCTCGGATCTGGTGATCGTCGCGGCCCGTCCCTCCATGGGCAAGACGACGTTTGCCATGAACCTGTGCGAGCATGCGGCGCTCACCGCCGACAAGCCGGTACTGATCTTCTCCCTCGAGATGCCCTCCGAGCAGATCATCATGCGTATGCTCGCCTCGGTGGGGCGCATCGACCAGACCAAGGTGCGGACCGGTCAGCTCGACGACGAGGATTGGGCGCGGCTCTCCTCCACCATGGGATTGCTGCTCGAGAAGGGCAAGATGTACATCGATGACGCCTCCGGCCTCACCCCGACCGACGTGCGTTCTCGTGCCCGTCGTATCGCCCGTGAGCACGGCGGCCTCTCGATGATCATGATCGACTACCTGCAGCTGATGCGGGTGCCGGCGCTGTCTGACAACCGGACCCTGGAGATCGGCGAGATCTCCCGCTCCCTCAAGGCGTTGGCGAAAGAGCTGCAGTGCCCCGTAGTGGCGCTCTCCCAGCTCAACCGAAGCCTGGAACAGCGGGCCGACAAGCGCCCGGTCAACTCGGATCTGCGGGAATCGGGCTCCATCGAGCAGGATGCGGACTTGATCATGTTCATCTACCGTGACGAGGTCTATCACGACGACAGCCCCGACAAGGGGATCGCCGAGATCATCATCGGCAAGCAGCGTAACGGCCCCATCGGGCGGGTACGCCTCACCTTCCAGGGCCAGTTCTCGCGCTTTGACAACTACGCGGGCCCGGCGTTTGATGATGACTACTGATCATCGTCAGCGTGATCCTGAAGAGAAAGAAAGTGGTGAGAGTCATCGCTGCAAAGCCGCGTAACGGTGCCAATATGCGGCCGGGTGCGCCTCACCTTCCAGGGCCAGTTCTCGCGTTTTGACAACTACGCGGGCCCGGCGTTTGATGATGACTACTAAGTAAGCCGGGAGCCTGCTCCCGGTATCCAGAAACAGTTTTCCCGGTTCGACAATTCTGCCGGTCCGGCCTTAGACGATGACAATTAAGGGCTGACACCCCCCGGTGCCTGGCGCGTTCGCGCGTTATCATGCCCTCGTAAGGGAAAACAGATGAAAGCGGCTATCGCCCAAATCAATACCGCGGCCCTGCGCCACAACCTCGCCGTGGTGAAACGCCACGCCCCCCAATGCAAGATCATTGCCGTGGTCAAGGCCAACGCCTATGGCCATGGGCTGCTGCCGGTCGCCCGCACCCTGGTGGATGCGGATGCCTATGCGGTGGCCCGCATCGAAGAGGCGCTGATGCTGCGCTCCTGCGCCGTGGTCAAGCCCATCGTGCTGCTGGAGGGCTTCTTCAGCGCCGCCGACCTGCCGGTGCTGGCGGCCAACAACCTGCAGACCGCGGTGCACACCTGGGAGCAGCTCGAAGCGCTGGAGCAGGCGGATTTGCCTGCTCCCGTGGTGGCCTGGCTCAAGCTCGACACCGGCATGCACCGCCTCGGCGTGCGGGCCGACGAGATGCCGGCCTTTATTGAGCGACTCGCCAGGTGCAAGAACGTGGTTCAACCGTTCAACATCATGACCCACTTCAGCCGCTCCGATGAGCTGGAGCAGCCCACGACTCGCGAGCAGATCGACTTGTTCAGCCAGCTGACCGCGCCGCTGTTGGGCGAGCGGGCCATGGCCAACTCGGCGGGCATCCTGGCCTGGCCGGATTCCCACTGCGATTGGATCCGCCCCGGCGTCATCCTCTACGGCGTCTCCCCCTTCCCTAATACGGTGGCGGCCGATTACGACCTGCAGCCGGTGATGACCCTCAAGACACAACTGATTGCAGTGCGGGATCACAAGGCGGGCGAGCCGGTGGGCTATGGCGCCAACTGGGTGTCAGATCGCGATACCCGGCTCGGTGTGATTGCCATCGGCTATGGCGACGGCTATCCACGCATGGCCCCCAACGGCACGCCGGTGCTGGTCAACGGCCGCATCGTGCCGCTGGTGGGTCGGGTCTCCATGGACATGACCACGGTGGACCTCGGCCCCGGCGCCACCGACAAGGCCGGTGATGAGGCGGTGCTGTGGGGTGAAGGGCTGCCGGTAGAGCGGGTGGCCGACCAGATCGGCACCATCCCCTACGAGCTCATCACCAAGCTCACCTCCCGGATCTTTATGGAATACGTCTAGATGCCGTGAGCGCCAAACGTCAAAAAGCCCCGCATAGCGGGGCTTTTTTTATGATGTTGTCGCGACCTGAGGCTTCTTCTTACTGCCTGTGAGTCGTAGACACTGATGCAGAGGTTACTGCCGGTGCATCCGTACAAATTTCTCCATCAGCTGATCTTCGGTTTCCACGTGAGCGGGATCCCAGATGATGCAGTCGATGGGGCAGACGCTGATGCAGGTCGGCTTCTCGTAGTGACCGACGCACTCGGTGCAACGACTGGGGTCGATCTCGTAGATCTCCTCGCCGAGGCTGATTGCCTGGTTCGGACACTCGGGATCGCACATATCACAGTTGATGCACTTGTCGGTGATGAGCAGTGCCATCTCAGGCTGCCGAGTGCGGCTGACGGGTATCCTGGCGCTCACCGAGGTTGCGCAGCAGGATGCCGTAGTCAACGTCCACTTCCTTCGGCACCGGCACGTAGACCACGTGGCCGTTGCCCGGTGCGGTGCCGATGAGCTCGCCCTTGCGGTTCTGCATCTGCTCCAGATTGAAGCTGAGGTTGCCCTGAGGGGTCATCAGTTCCAGGCTGTTGCCCACCAGGAACTTGTTCTTCACCTCGACTTCCACCATGTCACCGTTGCGACCGGTGATCTCGCCGACGAACTGCTGGGTGTCGGAGACGGAGTAACCGTAGTCGTAGTTCTGGTATTCGCTGTGGTTGTGACGGCGCAGGAAGCCCTCGGTATAGCCGCGGTGGGCCAGGTTTTCGAGGGTGCCCATCAGGCTGCGGTCAAACGGCCGGCCGGCTACCGCATCGTCGATGGCCTTGCGATAGACCTGGGCGGTGCGGGCGCAGTAGTAGAAGGACTTGGTGCGACCTTCGATTTTCAGCGAGTGCACGCCCATCTTGGTCAGTCGTTCGACGTGCTCGACCGCGCGCAGATCCTTGGAGTTCATGATGTAGGTGCCGTGTTCGTCTTCGAACGCGCTCATGTACTCGCCCGGGCGGTTGGACTCTTCCAGCAGCACCAGCGCATCGGTCGGTTTGCCAAGGCCCAGGGTGTTGTCCGGGCGGATGGCGATGGGCTCCTGACGGTGGACGATCTGGCCCACATCATCTTCCTTGCCTTCGTGCACCTTGTACTCCCAGCGGCAGGAGTTGGTGCAGGTGCCCTGGTTGGGGTCACGCTTGTTGATGTAGCCGGAGAGCAGGCAGCGGCCGGAGTAGGCCATGCACAGCGCCCCGTGGACGAACACTTCCAGCTCCATCTCCGGCACCTGCATGCGGATCTCCTCGATCTCGTCCAGCGACAGTTCGCGGGAGAGGATGACCCGGGTCAGGCCCATCTGATGCCAGAACTTCACCGTAGCCCAGTTGACCGCGTTGGCCTGCACCGACAGGTGAATAGGCATGTCGGGGAAGGCTTCGCGCATCATCATGATGAGACCGGGATCGGACATGATCAGCGCATCCGGCTTCATCTCCACCACAGGACGCATGTCGCGGATGAAGGTCTTGAGCTTGGAGTTGTGGGGCTGGATGTTGGCCACCACGTAGAACTGCTTGCCGAGGGCATGGGCTTCGTTGATGCCGAGCTGCAGATTCTCGTGATCGAATTCGTTGTTGCGCACCCGCAGGCTGTAACGGGGCTGACCGGCATAGACGGCATCGGCGCCATAGGCGTAGGCGTAACGCATGTTCTTGAGGGAACCTGCGGGGGAGAGCAATTCTGGTTTAAACATGGCGGACTCTTCGTATCTGATTGCAAATCAGGACGGCGCCACCTGATGGCGCCGTATGGATTGAGCTACGCCGGGAGTGGATACTCGCTCGGCGCGACCCGATAACGGCATATCCGTGCTGCAGCAGCATGCACCGGATAAACGGGGTGCGAGATTGTACTCGCCCTCACCGTATCATGCAATTTGGCAGGGGAATGTCCCCGGCGCGAGTCGGCGGCCAAAAAAGGGGCGGTTCAGGCCCAGCGAGAGAGGGGGGAGGGCATGGCGTAGGCGTAGCCTTGCTGATAGTCGCAACCGAGCCGGTTGGCTGTCTCGATGTGCTGCAGGGTTTCGACCCCTTCGCACACCACCTTCATGCCGAGCCGCTGCAGGTACTCCACCAGGCCGGTCAGCATGCGCAGGGCATGGGGCGTCTTGCTGGCTTGCAGCAGCAGGGAGCGATCCAGCTTGATGACCTCGTAGGGCAGCGCCAGCATACGCTGGAAGTTGCACTCCAGGGTACCGAAGTCATCGCAGGCGATATGGGCACCGTGGCTGCGCAGTACCTCGATCAGCGCCCTGTGCTGCCGTAACAGCGGGGCCTGTTCCAGCACCTCGAACCAGACCTCGATCCCCAGCTTGCGCGCCTGCATCAGCACCAGCAGCAACAGATTCTGATAGGTGGGGCTGTTCAGGGTCGGGTTGAGATTGATGGAAAGAAAATAGGGTCCGGCCTGCGCCAGGGTCGGCAGATCCCGCATGATGGCCCTGAGCATGACGATGTCCAGATGCAGGGATTGCTCCTCACTGAGGGAGGCAAAGTCGATGCCCTGATAGCTCTGCTGGGCCGGCTCCCAGCGTCTGGCCAGCACCTCATAACCCTTGACCTGATGATCCCGACCGATGATCGGCTGATAGAAGGGCACGGCAAGATCGGCCACCGCGATGCTTGCCATGTCACTTATTGGGTACTCTTCTTGAAATGCAAACATGGCACTCACCTGTTGACGGATATGGCTGCGGATAATACAGCAGAAGAGGTCGGCAAAGCCTGTAGGAATCGTCTGATAATCGAGTCAAATCAATAAGGTCAATATAGGACTTTTCTGATTAACTTCCCCCTCGGTTATAAATACACTGACTCCAGTGGTATGCAGTCAGCTCGTATTCTTTGATAAATAAAAGTCCTGCATGTGAAACCCAGTCTGGAACTGTCATGAAGAAAATGTTTTTTATCTTGTCGCTGATATGCAGCGGCAAAACGCTGGCATCGCCGGATATCAGTGTAGGCACCTTATATGACTATATGACGGCAGAGAAAAATACGCTGCTCAAGCGCATTCGAAATATTGGTGATGAGACGGCCTTTGTAAAAATAACGTTGTCCGAGATCATTTATGGCGCTGATGGTGTGCCACAGGAGCGGGTGTTACCTGAGGAGGGCGTGCGTGAGCTGGTGACCAGCCCATCAAGGTTGATTATTCCCGCAAGCAGCATACAGGCCACCCGCTTTATCTATATGGGCGAGCGTGAGCGTGAACGTTATTTTCGGGTGCGTTTTGTACCGGTCAAACCACAGGGTGATGAAATAACCGAATTGCCGCCACAACAGCAAATAAGTGCCGGGGTTAGCATTATGACCGGTTTTGGCACCATTCTGTTTGTGGCACCCAAAGAGACCCGTTATGACACCCGGATTGAGCGTGATAATGGTGCCCTCTATGTGGAGAACCGGGGCAATGCCACCGTTATTCTCGATTATCTGGAACTGTGTGACAAAAAAGAAACGTCGTGCAGTCAACCTGAGAAGCTGCATCTGCTGCCCGGCGTTAAAAAGCGGGTCAGTAAAGAGGCAACCCGATTGGTTCGTTTTGAACTGATCGAAGGGAAAAAATCGGCATTCAGGGAGTTCAAGCTCTGAATATCGATATATCACAAGAAAGACAATCACACCTCAAGGAGTGGCTATGAAGATGCTATCGCTTTTTCCCGCCCTGTTGTTGGCGAGCGGTTCCCTGATGGCGGCCGAGCGCATTGAGCATACGGTGACGGTAACGGCGCAGATCCCGACCGACAAGTTTTACGTGCAGCCTGTGGGGGACTGGATGAGTACCCCGCAGAAACTGACCTTCAACCCCTTTAACCAGCAGTTGGATCCCCTGGCCAAGCAGCTGGAGATGAAGAGCACTCTTGGCTCCATCAAGGGCTATCTGGTCTATCCCGCTACCATGGCCAGCGGCAAGGAGAGCATCGGCTTGACGGTCAAGGTGGCAGGCGTTGCGCTGACCACTTCATCTGCTGACTTGCTGAATCAGGCAGATGCCAATACCGGCAAACAGGTCGGGCTGGAGATTATTCCCGCAGTGGCGCCAACCGGTGGCTACAAGCCCGGCAACTATCAGGGGATTGTCAGCATGATGTTTGAATCCGAGGCGCCGCCAGCTCAAGGTGGCTGACTTGAGTATGTGGGGGCCATCAGGCCCCCCTTTAATTGAGATTCCAGGCATTCAGGTTGCACTTCATGGTTCGTTCTCTTCTTCTCTTGTTCGGGTTGTTGCTCTCTGTCCCGCTGGCGGCGGCAGATCCGGCACTGCTGCTGCAACAGGCGCGACAGTTGCCGGACGGGTTTGAAGAGCACTTTTTTGGCGTTCCCCTGATGGTGCGAGTCACTGTTGACGGTCGCCCGCTGGGTGATGGGGAAGTGCTGCTCGGGCGCGATAACTCGGTACAACTGCTCTCACTGGTAGACGTGCAGGAGAGCGAGTTTGATGAGGGGGCGCGTGAACGCTGGTTGAGCAAGTTGGGAAGCCATCTGCCGCTCGGCGAGTGTGGCCGGGCCTGTCCCGAAGGCATAGTGGGGTTGCAATACAGCCTGGAGGAGTCCCAGCTCTCGGTGCTGACCGGTGAGATAGAGCAGGAGGCGCGGGATCAGCGCTTTATGGCTGTGCCTCAAGAGAGCAAGGGGCTGCTGGTCCAGAATCAGTTGAACCTGGTGCAGGGCAGCCAGCGTAGCGGCCACTACAACCTGCGGTTGGAGGGCAGCTGTGGGCAGTGGACCCCCTTTATGGAGGGGGATGCCACCTGGCAAGAGGGTGGGCCAACTGATTTGGGGATGGCTCAGGTCTATTGGGAACGGCTCCATGAGGCCAATTTTTATCGCCTTGGTTTCTTCTTTCCCTCGGCGCAGGGGCTGGTGCGCCAGCCGAACTACTACAGTGGCGCGACCCCCACGGTGCTCGGGGTGATGTGGGGCAGTTCGGATCTGCTGCGCCGGGAGCGCGGGGTACCCAGTCTGGCGCCGATCCAGGTGGCACCGGCACGGCAGGGCATGGTGGAGATCTATCGTGATGGCAACCTGATCCAGTCCCAGCCGGTTGTATCCGGTCTGCAGGCACTCGATACCCGCTCGCTGCCCGGCGGCATCTACGAGGTGGAACTGCGGCTGCTGGAAGATGGTCAGGAGACCCGCCGTTGGCGCGAGATGATCTACAAACCTTCCAACTGGCAGACGCCGGAGGACCCGTGGCGTTTCAACCTGTTTGCCGGACGCCAGACCCGTTGGCTGGTGCGGCAGGGAGACAGCGATCTGGAGGGGGCCAGTGGCGGCGCAGCGGTGAACCGCCTGCTGCTCCCCTCGCTGGTGGTGGGGGCGGGTAGCCAGTATGTGGACAGACGGGCCCAGCACTCCCTCTCGCTCGATTGGGAGGCGACCAGCCAGCTCCACGGTTTTGCCTCCCTCAACCAGAGTGCTGGCATGGGGTGGGGTTACGATCTGCAGGGGATCTACTGGCATGGCAACAGTAGTCTGGTGGCCAGCCATTCGCGCAACCTGCGCAAGCAGGGTGAGACGAGCACCACCTCCAGTCTGTCGCTGCAGCAGTCGTTGGAAAAATGGGGCTCCCTCGGTCTCTATGTCTCACACCAGTCTGGCCGTGGTAACGGTGCTGATGTGGGGTGGCACTATAGCGATCGGTTGTGGGGGCGCTGGGTGACCTGGGGGCTGACCCTGTTCGATCGTCCTGGCAGCGAGAGCACGGCGCAGCAGCGGGATCGCGGCAGCACCCTGAGTCTGACAGTCAACCTAGGGGGACAGGATCGCCAGTTGTCACTGGGGCTGGGCAGCAATACCTCACGCTCGGGCGGTGCCCAGCGCAGCGCCTATCTCAACTACCAGCAGGAGGTGGATTGGGGGCCGCTTCGTCAGGTCAGCGTCGGCAGTACCCACGACAGCTATGGTACCGGTCTATCCGGCTATGGCCGCTTCGCGGCTCCCTGGTTGGGGGGCGACCTGTTTGCCCAGCACTCCTCCTATAACGCAGAGGTGACTGGCGGTATCAATCTGGAGAGCGTGGTGGCACTGGGACGGGAGGGGGAGCTAGCACTGGGTTCTCGCGAGATGGGCAGCATGGGCAATGAGGCTGCGATGATCCTCGATATTGCGGCCGATGATGAGGCGGCGCGGATCCGGGTTAGCGACGATCTTGGCAGCGTACAGACCCTTGGGCCCGGTCGTCATCTGGTCTCTGTGCCAGCCTTGCAAAGTGGTGCTTTGCAACTGGAGATGGCCGATCACGAGGGGATGCCGCTCACCATCAAGCCCGCCGTGCTCCCCTACCATCTTAACCGCGGCGGGGTGGGTTATGGCCAGGTGAATGCCGTGAGTACAGTCACCATGATTGGCCGCCTGCTGGACGAGCAAAACCAGCCACTGCGTGGTGCCATGGTCAGTAACCTAATAGGGCGGGCATTTACCGAAAATGATGGCTTCTTTGCGCTGGAGGCGAGTCGACGACAGCCGGAGTTTAGCGTGGAACATAATGGTTCCCTTCATTGCAACAGCCCTGCGAGAGAACAAGATCGTATGAATGAGTCGGATATTATTATGTTGGGAGAGTTAAGATGTTTACCCAGTGTGACTGTAAAAAATGAAAAAGATTAAATTATTATCGCTGCTGCTTTGTAGTTATTCATCTTTGGCTACCGTGATTGATATTACGGCGGACTATAAGCCTGAAAGTTATGATGTCAATGGTGGACGTTTTATCAATACAACACCGTGTGATGTTGGCCAACCGATAGCTTATTGTGATCCACATAATCCGCTGGAGTCTGCTGTCATAGTAAAATTGCCCGTATCGATAACCAAGACTATAAACTCTACGCAGGGTAAACAGAGCTACTCAAGTTACTATAGAATTTCTGGACCCAAAAAAGTGACATTAACAAATAGTGTTAATGGAGAACAGCATGAATTGACATTTATCCCTACAAATATAGGTGCGAAGTTAATTGGCATGCAGTACCCAATTATTAATGGGGATAAATACCCGATGGGTAATATAGGCGGTAACTGTTATACCAATCAATTGGTTTGGAGTTGGTGGACTGATGGTCTAATAACAGGTCAACTATTCTTGTATTCTATTAAAGACGCTATTGAAAATAGCGCATCTGAATGCTACTTCAATAGTGGTGTTGGTAATGGCACATCATATAAATTCGACTGGCTAAATTATGGTTTTCGCATAAAAGCGCCCAACCCCCTGAAAATGTCAAATGGAAAGTATGTAGGTTCTTTAAAGTTAACTGTCGGACGTAATAAAGATATTGATCTGGGTGATGCAACATATTCGGGGGGGGCTGAGCATGAGCTTAAAATTACATTGACAGTCCGCCATCAATTAAAAGTAGATTTTCCAAGGGGAGAAGGTGAGGGGCATGAAAATTTAAACCTGTTACCACCTAGTGGTTGGAATAACTGGGTTCATAAAGGGAATAGAGTTCCAACTGTATTACAGCAAGAGTTACCATTTCGGCTGTGGTGTAGTGCACCATACACCGTAACTCTGCGTTGTCAGTATGCATCTGGAACAGAGTGTGCATTAAAAAATGCTAAAGGGCATCAAGCGAAATTAAATACACATTACATTAATTTAGAAAATGAAATAATCAATCTTAGTACTAAACCATATAGATTTACCCCTCTGTGGGGGCCTGTTATCAATGGGGCAAGAAAGATTAAATTCAGTGTTGCTGGCGATGTGGTCACGGAAATGATGAAGTACCCTGGAACTACCTATAAAGGAGATGTCACCTTGATGTTTGATGCTGCCATCGACTAGCAGAGACCGCTACTTTTGGCATAGTCAAAGAGGGCGCTATCGCTGCTAATCCCCAGTCGCATCATGGCACTCTTTTTCTGGGTACTGATGGTCTTGACGCTGCGGTGCAGGTACTCGGCCACTTGGGTGACAGACATTCCACTGGCTAATAAACGCACGACTTCGCTCTCCTTGGGGGTAAGTTGACCCAGGCTGGTCTGGTGATCCAGGCCCGCTTCGGCCAGCAGGGTTTTCACTGATCTGCCGATATAGTTGTGGCCAGATAATATTTGACGAATGGCTTCGGATAGTTCGCTGATCACAGCTTTTTTGAGCAGGACACCGCTTACCCCTAATTGGAGCAATGACTGCAAGATGCCGGCATTGTGGATCTGGGTCAGCACCAGAATAGGCAGAGTAGGATAATCCCGCTTCAATTGCTGGATCATAGTCAGCCCATCGCTGCGCTCATCCCCTGGCATGCTGAAGTCAGTGATCAACAGATTGCAGTTATGTTGCTGCAATGTATTCAAGAGTTCGGATACTTGATGTGCTTCGGCAACAACTTCGCAACCAGGTTGATGGTGTGCAATAAGGCTGCGGATCCCGGTCAGTATGAGTGGGTGGTCGTCGGCAAGAATGATCTTGAAAGACATAGGTGAGCCCCATATAAAACAGTGAATAATATTTAAGCTATCAAACATTCTATTTCTATACTACTTTGCGCACCGCATTTTTTCGAGCATTTATATGATGTCACCTTTTTCAGGGTTGGCACGATGAGGTGTCCTCGTGTGACTATATCCCGATACATAATCGCTATGCTGGTATTTAATATCAGCATATTCAGTCAACCACTCTTTGCTAAAAAATCCGTTTTATTACCAACAGTTAGAGTCGGGTTATTGGTGGGCGGCTGGGGGCCATTTCAGCAGTGGGATGGTCATAATGGTAGCGGCTTCAGTGTCGAGCTGATAAGCATCTTGGCTAAAAACCTTGACTACCAGATTGAGTGGAAAGTCTACCCGGACTGGACTCGCCTATATGCTGCCAGTTGTCGTGGTGAGGTCGATATTTTGCTGGATGCCTTCCGTTCTGAAGAGCGGGAATGTATTTCATACACGCGCCCTTATTATTCGTCACCGACCGTGGTCGTGGTGCGCCATGATTCCCCTTTCTTTCGTGATGTCAGTGGCTTGAATCAATCTCGTATCGCTATTGAAGCTGGTTTTCTGACTGAAAAACTGGTCAGGATCCATTATCCCGATGTCTCCCGCATTCTGTTTCAGGACTCCAGCTCGGCCTTGCAGGCGGTGCTCGACAAACAGGCCGACGCCTATATCGGCAACCTGCATGTCACCAATCAGTTTATTGCCCGGCACCCTGAATTAGCCGTGGTTGCCCAAGCCCCTCTTTTGATGGAGAGCCTCTATCTGGGCATCAGTAACCATAAGCCCAGATTGGGCGTTCGATTCGATACCGCGATTCAGGCACTGACAGTGGAACAGCGTAGTGCCTTGGAACAACGCTGGTTGGGTGACAACAGTTTGAGTTTTCTGGGTCACAGTGCTTTTTTACTGCGGCCTGATGAGCGGGAGTGGCTCTCCCGTTTACCTCCGTTGAAATTGGGCTTTATCCAGGGGTGGATGCCTTTTTCCTATACGGACAACCTAGGCAAGGTGGCAGGTCTCATAGGTGATTATCTTGAGCTGTTCAAGGATAAGCTGGGGCTGGTGTATCTCTACGATACGAATCAAAGCTGGCACGACCTGCTGCAGGCGCTGCTTCATCGGGAGGTCGATATGACCATCATTCCTACCCGCATCAATCAACAGATGGTGGGTTGGCAGCAGAGTCAGCCCATTACTTCTTTTCCCGTGGTCATCGCCATGGCCCGTGGTAGCAACACGATCGGTGGTCTTGCTGAACTGGCTGGCAAGCACCTTATCGTGACCGACAGTATGCTGACCGCCGAGCTGAAAGCGCGTATCCCGGACATTCGGATCACTGTGGTGCACGGTCCAAAAGAGGGGTTGGCGATGGTGGCCTCCGGCAAGGGGGATGCCTATATGGGCAATCTGGCGGTGATATCACGGCTCATCAACGAGCATTTTGATGACTCGCTGCATATTGTCGCGCCCACTCCTTTCAGAGATGAACTGGCGGTCGCGGTGAGAGAAGCCTATGCCCCGCTGCTGCCGCTTATCAACCGGGTGTTGGACAGCATGAGTGACAAGGAGAAGCGTCAGATCCGCAATAGCTGGCTGGCGGTGAACTACAACGAAGGGATCTCGTGGCACAAGCTGGTTAGTACCCTGATCCCTGTCGGTGCCGGTATCACCCTGTTTATTCTTTCACTCTCTATCGCGTACTTTCACCTGCGCCAGGAGATAACCCGCCGGCGTCAGGTGGAGGCTGATCTGGCCTTTGCGAAGGAGGAGGCCGAGCTGGCCGCCAGGCAGAAGGCTGACTTCCTCGCCACCATGAGCCACGAAATCCGGACCCCCATGAACGGCATCATCGGGATGGCGGAACAGCTGTGTTTTACCTCGCTCGATCCGGAGCAGCGCCAGATGGTGGGCATCATCAATCAAGGGGCGGAAGGGCTGCTCCAGCTGATAGGCAATGTGCTGGATTACTCCAAGCTGGATGCCGGCAAGATGGAGTTGGCACTCACCAGCTTTCTACTGCGTGAGCTCATCGACAGCGTGCTGACAATGACCAGTAGCGAGTTGCAGCGCAAAGGGTTGCAACTCTATCTGCGCGTTGATGATGAAGTGGGGGCCCGTTTCTATGGTGATGTGCTGAGGCTCAAGCAGGTGCTGTTCAACCTGGCCAGCAATGCGATCAAGTTCACCGAGCGCGGCTTCATCGAACTGTCGATCAGAGTAGAGGGAGAGACGGATGAAGAGCAGTGGCTGTTGCTTGGGGTGCAGGATACCGGCATCGGCATGAGTGCTGATGTACAGGCCCGGATTTTCAATGCGTTCGAGCAGGCGGATGGCGCCACGACCCGCAGTTATGGGGGAACTGGACTCGGTCTCAGTATCAGCCGGACGCTGGCAGAACTGATGGGGGGGCGATTGAGCCTTGAGAGCGCCCCAGGGTTGGGGACTCATATCGGATTGTCCATCCCCCTGGTACTGGAAGCGCGCCACGAGCCTGATCCCAAGCTGGCGGGGCTGAACGTCTTTATGGCATTGCCGGATGGCAAACTGCACCACACGCTACGGTTGCATCTGCTGTCGCTGGGGCTACGGTTGTGTGGAGCCCCGCAGGGCGCAGACTTGCTGTTTGGCGACCTGAATGAGCCGGCCGCCATCAGGGTCGTGCCGCTTGGCAGCGTGCTGGGTTATCAGCTTGGTGATGATGGCCATTATTGCCTCAACAGTAATCCCCTGACCTGGCAGGCCGTGAGGGATGTCTGTTATCGCCAGCTGGGCCTGGCCGAGCAATTGCCGTCTGATTTCCCGTCTGTTGGAGCGGATGAACCACTGTTGCCACAGCGATTGCTGGTCGTCGAGGATCACCACCTGAATCAGGTTTTGGTGCAGCGCCAGCTCAAACAGCTCAATCTGCAGTGCGATCTGGCTGAAAATGGTCGACAGGCGCTCGCCATGCTGACTTTTCATCGCTATGACCTGATCCTGTGCGATTGCCAGATGCCGGTGATGGATGGTTATGAGTTTACCCGCCGGGTACGGGCCACAGAGGGGCTGGCGCAACTCCCCATCATTGCCATGACGGCCAACGTGTTGCCGGAGCCGGCGCAGCGTTGTCTGGCGGCCGGCATGAATGATGTGCTGGGCAAGCCCGTACTCATGGACGGACTTCGCCAGATGCTGATGAAGTGGCAGATATTGCCGGTACCCAGGTTGCTCGACATCAGCTTGTTACAGGCTGCATTTGGTTCTTCACTTGAGACAATGCTGGTGTCGTTTCGTCAGGATCTGGAACAATCCCTTGGCTTGAGCCATGAGGATGACAAGGCGCTTGCAGATTGGGTACATCGACAGGCGGGAACGATAGCCATGATGAGGATTGACGAAGTAGCAGAGCAGGCATGGCATCTGGAAGAGCAAATCCGCAATGACGGGCGTGCACGATGCGAGGTGGAGTTGACGAAATTTCGCGATGTTTTGCAACAGCTTGTCGATGAACTAGCGGCACTATCCCGAGACTGTCGTCAGCCTGCTGTGGCTATCTGATGATGATGCAGGGTGACCGGAGGAGGGGGCGGGCTGCACGGCCTGTGCCAGCCAGTCCCAGTCGAGCAGGGGGGTATCGGCCTTGAAGCGCTGATAGGCAAGGCCCTGGTCGACGGTCAGAAACAGGGTGGTCGGCAGGCCGATGCGGTTGATGTAGCGCACCATCACCTCGCCGCGATAGGAGCTGAGTCGTTGCTGCAGCTGCGGCAGACTCAGCCCGGTTGCCTGTCCCTTTTCATCCCAGATCTCGAACATGGTCATGTCTCTTGATGCGATGGCAATACTGTTTCCAAAAGCGGGCCGGCAGGCAATTGTCAGATCTGACAGTGTCAAATGGATAGAGGCATGAAAAGCAAAAACCCGGCACTGGGCCGGGTTTTCTTGAATGATGGTGGAGGGAGAAGGATTCGAACCTTCGAAGGCA
>NZ_JASCAS010000011.1:0-33597 GCF_029967615.1 Aeromonas sp. V90_14
TTCAGGTGTTAGTGTCCCACGGATGTGAGGGTTCGAGTCCCTCTCTTCGCACCATTCATTATGCAAAAGGCCCATCACGAAAGTGATGGGCCTTTTGTTTTTAGCCCTTGTTATGACTATGCTTTTGACGACTCACCGCCCATCGTCATGCCAAGGAACGCATATGATACTGGATACCGACATTCACAACTTCTACGAGCATCTGGTGCTCAAGGAGATTGAGAGACAGGGGCTCAACCAGAAGCTGAGCGCCAACCAGATGGCCGATCTCTGCTGTCTGACCCTGAACCAGCTGCCCTCCCACTACATTCGTCACGACGTCGACATGATCTACTTCCTGACCGATGCCAAGCGTACCGAGATGGAGAAAAACGTCATCGAATCGCTCAAGCTGGCGCAAGAGAAGGTGCAAAGCGCCCCGGCCACCTCGTCATAACCAGGGCTGTTGCCAGATCAGGGCCGCGACTCCCGTCATACCGGCCACCGGCAGCAGGATCAGCGCAGGCCTCAGCCTGGGTTCGAGCATGACCCAGGCGGCCAGCAAGAAGCCCAGGCTCCACATACCGTATGCCTTGTCCTGACCCCAGCTCAGGATCGCCAGCAGCCCGATCAGCAGCATGGCTCTCACTATCCATCTCATGACACACTCCCCTCCAACAACTGATAACAATTATCATTTGTATTTTAGGAGTATGCAATCGGACTTTTCTATCGGAGTCGAATGTCCCATCGGGGCAAACAGAGCACTCAAAAACGGGTTATGAGATCAACTAATTTGTAAGTTTTTCAATCAAAACTGCATTTTTGCTAAATCAGTTGGGATTTGCCCCCCCAGGTTTGTGGTAGATTGCGGCCTCTTTTTGGGTGGGCCCCTCGGGATACGTGTATCCACAGGACGAGAGGGACTGACCTTGGCGAGCAAGAGTTTAGGAAGTATCTATGCAAAACCAACAAAACCACATCCGATTGCCGGGCATGTCACAGGTGTTTGCCTGCCTGGCCATTTTCCTGGCCCTGGCCTTCTCCTTCACCAGCGTGCTCGACCTGCCAATCCAGTTGGCACTGTTCATCGCCTGGTTCGTCATCATGGGACTCGGCATCAAGCTCGGCCATGATTACAAATCCCTGGAACAAGCCGCCGTCGACGGCGTAGCCAAGGGGATGGGGGCCATCCTGATCCTGGTCTCCGTCGGGGCGCTGGTGGGCACCTGGATTGCCGGCGGCATCGTCCCCAGCATCATCTACTTCGGCCTCAAGGTGATTCACCCGTCCATCTTCCTGCTGGCGACCCTGATCATCTGCTCGCTGACCTCGCTGGCCACCGGCACCTCCTGGGGCTCGGCCGCCACTGCCGGCATCGCCATGATGGGGATCGGCCACAGCCTCGGCGTGCCCGCGCCGCTGGTGGCGGGAGCCGTGCTCTCCGGCGTCTACTTCGGTGACAAGCTCTCCCCGCTCTCCGACTCCGTGGTACTGGCCTCGACCATGTCCAACGTCGACGTGATGGAACACATCAAGGGGATGCTGCCCATCAGCCTGTTCTCCTATGTCATCACCGCCGCCCTGTTCACCGTGGTCGGCATGCAGTACTCCGGCAACGTCAGCCTGGAGCAGGTCAACCTGGTGATGGAAGCGCTCGACAAGCAGTTCAACATCACCCCGCTGGCCATAGTCCCGGTGGTGCTGGTGCTGGGCCTGTTGGCCAACCGCAAACCCGCCTTCCCGGTGATCAGCTTCGGCGCCCTGCTGGGCCTTGCCTGGGCCATCCTGTTCCAGGACATGGATCCGGTCAAGGCGATGCACTCCGCCTACAGCCCGTTTGCCATCACCTCCGGCGTCGACTTCATCGACAACATCCTGGGCCGCGGTGGCATGGAGTCCATGCTGGGCTCGGTGGCCGTCATCATCTTCGGCTTGGGGTTTGGCGGCCTGCTGGAGAAGGTCGGCATTCTGGAAGTGATCGCCAGTGCCTTCGAGAAGCGCATCAAGGGTGCCGGCAGCCTGACTACCCACACCATAGGCACCGCCTTCCTGGCCAACGTGTTCGGCTCCGCCATGTATGTGTCGCTGATCCTGACCCCCAAGATCATGGCCAAGAACTACGACCGGCTGGGACTGGCGCGCAAGAACCTCTCCCGCAACGCCGAGTTCGGCGGCACCCTCACCTGCGGCATGGTGCCCTGGAGCGACAACGGCATCTTCATGGCCGGGGTACTGGGGGTGGCGACCCTCGACTACCTGCCCTACATGTGGCTCAGCTTCACCTGCATCATAGTGACCATCACCCTCGCCTATCTCGGCAAGGCGGTGAACCGCATCCCGGTGATCGAAGCGGCCAGCTCCCGCTAACCGCCGGAAAAACCATGACAAAAGGCGCCAGCACGGCGCCTTTTGTCTGGCCGCGATTCGAGGTTAAGCTGGCAGTCACCTTGATCACACGCGGCAGGACGCCCAGATGAACTTCACCTTTCGCCAGATCCGCTATTTCGTGGCGGTGGCCGACAGCTTCTCGGTCAGCCGCGCCGCCGCCGAGCTGCACATCTCCCAGTCGGCGGTCACCAGCGCCATCCGCGAGCTGGAGACCGAGCTCGGCGCCGCCCTGTTCGAGCGCAATCCGCGCGGCGTCAGCCTCACCACCCAGGGTCACCAGTTTCTGCTGCACGCCCGGCGCATCCTCGGCGCCATGACCGAAGCCGGCCAGTCCCTCAAGGCGGTGGCCCAGCAGGATCAGGGGCGGCTCACCATAGGCGTGACCACGCTGGTGGCCGGCTACTACCTGTCGGAGGCGCTCGGCCGCTTTCGCCGCGCCTTCCCGGCGGTGCAGATCGAGGTGAAGGAGGATGAGCAGCCCTATCTCGAGCACCAGATCGTCAACGGCGAGGTGGATGTGGGGATCCTGATGACCAACCGCACCATCCGCCAGGAGGCGTTCGATACCGAGCTGCTGACCCGCTCGCCGCTGCGGGTCTGGCTCGCCGCCAACCACCCGCTCTGCGCCGAGTCGACCCTCTCCCTCAAGGCGCTCGGCGAGGAGGCCATGATCTCGCTGACCGCCGATCAGCTGGACCAAATCATCGGCGGCGGCCTGCGCCGCTACGGCATAGCGCCGCGCATCGTGCTGCGTACCGCCTCGGTGGAAGCGGTGCGCAGCCTGGTAGCGAGCCAGCTCGGGCTCGCCCTGCTGCCGGATTTTGCCTACCGCCCCTGGTCGCTGGAGCAGGAGCGGGTCGAGGCCCGCGCCATCAAGGAGCCCATCCCCGCCATCGACATCGGCCTGGTGTGGCGGCGCGGCTCGCGGCTGGAGTGGACCGCCCGCGAGTTCATCGACATAGTGCGGGATCAGAGCCGGCTGCGGGCCCGTCAACCCCTCGCCCGCTGAGTCTGCCCCCGGCACTGTCGTGGTATCTGTCGCAGAAATTCAGATTCATCTGCACTCGATATCGATTTAACAGATACCTCTGGCGTTAAAAATTGAAATTCTCATTGCTCACGGCTTCTCCTACGCTCATGACTGGTTAACAGGATGTTAATTGTCAGCGTGGCATCACAACCGTGCCCGCCTCAGCAAGGAGAGCAAGATGAAACTGACCCCCCTCACCCTGGCCCTGATCCCCGCCCTGCTGGCAGGCCAGACCCAGGCAGCCCCCACCACCCTTGGCAAGGGTGAAGGCCAGCTCAACATCGTGGCCTGGGCCGGCTACGTGGAGCGCGGCGAGACCGACAAGAATTACGACTGGGTCACCGGCTTCGAGCAAGAGACCGGCTGCAAGGTCAACGTCAAGACGGCGGCCACCTCGGACGAAATGGTGGCATTGATGAACGAGGGGGGCTTCGATCTGGTGACTGCCTCCGGCGACGCCAGCCTGCGCCTCATCGCCGGCGGCAAGGTGCAGGCGCTCAACCTGGCGCTCATCCCGAGCTACGGCAAGATAGACCCCCGCCTGCAGAATGCTCCCTGGCACACGGTGGACGGCAAGCACTACGGCGTGCCCTACCAGTGGGGCGGCAACATCTTGATGTACAACACCAAGGTGTTCCCCAAGGCGCCCGACTCCTGGAGCGTGGTGTTCGAGGAGCAGACCCTGCCGGACGGCAAGTCCAACAAGGGGCGAGTGCAGGCGTTCGACGGCCCCATCCACATCGCCGATGCCGCCCTCTATCTGATGAGCCACCAGCCGGCGCTCGGCATCAAGGATCCCTACGAGTTGAACGAGGATCAGTACAAGGCCGCCCTCGACCTCTTGCGCCAGCAGCGTCAACTGGTGGGGCGCTACTGGCACGACGCCTTCGTCCAGATCGACGACTTCAAGAACGAGGGGGTGGTCGCCTCCGGCTCCTGGCCGTTCCAGGCCAATACCCTGATCGCCGACAAGCAGCCCATCGCCACGACGGTGCCCAAGGAGGGCGTCACCGGCTGGGCCGACACCAGCATGGTGCACAGCGAGGCGAAGAACCTGACCTGTGCCTACAAGTGGCTGGAGCACTCCCTCAACAACAAGCTGCAGGGGGATCTCGCCTCCTGGTTCGGCTCCGTGCCGGTGGTGCCGGCCGCCTGCGAGGGCAATGCCCTGCTCGGGAAAGAGGGGTGCAAAACCAACGGCATCGACAACTTCGATCGGGTGCGCTTCTGGCGTACCCCCGTCACCCAGTGCAAGAGCCAGGGGACCTGCGTTCCTTACTACCGCTGGGTCTCGGACTATATCGCCATCCTGGGTGGTCGCTGAGGTACCTCAGTAAATGCCGATATGGGGCCGGACAGGAGTCCGGCCCGCTTCCCACACAGACAAGGACGCCCCATGAATGCCGTACAATTTGACCGGGTCAGCCGCCACTATGGCGAGGTGAAGGCGGTCGACGACATCTCCTTCCAGATCCCGGCCGGTGAGTTTTTCACCCTGCTGGGGCCGAGCGGTTCCGGCAAGACCACCTGCCTGCGGATGATTGCGGGCTTCGAATACCCGAGCGAGGGGGAGATCCGGCTGTTCGGCGAGCCCTGCTCCACCGTGCCCCCCTACGATCGCAACCTCAATACCGTGTTTCAGGACTACGCCCTGTTTCCCAACATGGATGTGCGCGACAACATCGGCTATGGCCTGATGCTCAAGGGCGCCGCCAAGGCGGAGCGTTACCGCAAAGTGGACGAGATGCTGGAGCTGGTGCGCCTGCCCGGCGTCGGCAACCGCAAGCCGGGCCAGCTCTCCGGCGGCCAGCGCCAGCGCATCGCCATCGCCCGGGCGCTGATCAACCAGCCACGCATCCTGCTGCTGGACGAACCGCTCGGGGCGCTCGATCTCAAGCTGCGCGAGCAGATGCAGCTCGAACTGAAAGCCTTGCAGCGCCAGCTCGGCATCACCTTCATCTTCGTCACCCACGATCAGCAGGAGGCGCTCTCCATGAGCGACCGCATCTGCATCTTCAATCAGGGCAAGATCGAGCAGATAGCCGCGCCGGATACCATCTACGACGCCCCCGCCACCCCCTTCGTCGCCCGCTTCGTCGGCACCGTCAACCTGTTCGAGGGGGAGCAGGCCCGCCGTCTGTGCGGCGATGAGCGCCAGATGATGGTGCGTCCGGAGCGGATCCGGCTCACCGAGGCCGGCACGCCGGGCTGGTCAGGGGAGGTGCGCGAAGTGGAGTACCTCGGCCCCTTCGTGCGCTACCGGGTCGATCTCGGCGAGCAGCTCGAGCTTATCGTCAACCACCCCAACGAGGGCCAGGCCCGCCTGCCCCGTGGCGCCCGGGTCAGCCTCAGCTGGCCGGAGCAGGCGATCCATCGCCTGCACACCGCCCCTCTGGGAGCTCAACCATGAGCGCCCCCCACAGTGCGAGCCTTGCCATGAGCCAACCCACTGCCCCCCTCTCCTATCGGCCGCTGCGGCGCCTCTCCACCCTGCTCTACGGGCGGCCGGGTCTGTTGCTGGCCATCCTGCTCGGGCCGCCCCTGCTGTGGCTTGGCATCATCTATGTCGGCTCCCTGCTGATGCTGCTCTCCAACGCCTTCTTCGGGCTGGACGAGTTCAGCGGCCAGATCCGCCACGAGCTGGGGCTGCAGAACTTCGTCGCCCTGCTGCGGGCGGAGAACCTGGACGTGATCCTGCGCACCGTCGGCATGTCGCTGCTGGTAACCCTGGCCTGCGCCCTGCTCGGCTTTCCGGTGGCCTACTACATGGCGCGCTACACCAGCGGCAAGACCCGGGCCCTGTTCTACGTCGGCATCATGCTGCCGCTCTGGTCCAGTTATCTGGTGCGGGTCTACGCCTGGAAGCTGATCCTGGCCAAGGAGGGGGTCATCAGCTGGCTGGCTGATACTCTGGGACTGGACTGGCTGCTGGACGCCATCCTCTCGCTGCCGGTGATCGGGGGGCCGTCGCTGTCGTTCTCTCGCATCGGCACCTTCATCGTGTTCGTCTACGTCTGGCTGCCCTTCATGATCCTGCCCATCCAGGCGGCGGTGGAGCGGATCCCGCGCTCCTTGCTTGAGGCGAGCGGCGATCTCGGCGCCACCCCGGCCCAGACCTTTCGCACCCTGATCCTGCCGCTGGCCCTGCCCGGCGTGGTGGCGGGCTCCATCTTCACCTTCTCCCTGACGCTGGGGGACTACATCATCCCCGGCATCATAGGCAACTCCACCATGTACATAGGTCAGGTGGTCTACATGCAGCAGGGCACGGCGGGCAACCTGCCCTTCGCCGCCGCCTTCTCGCTGGTGCCGATCCTCATCATCGCCATCTACCTCACCATCGCGAAACGCTTGGGAGCCTTCGATGCGCTCTAATCAGCCCATGAAACGGGACCATGGCAGCCAGCCTTCCGGCCTGCTCAAGTACGCGGCCATCGGCAGCCTGTTGTTCCTGCACTTCCCGATCCTGTTCATCTTCCTCTACGCCTTCACCAGCGAGAGCAAGAGCTACCAGTTCCCGCCGCCCGGGCTCACCCTCAAGTGGTTCGAGGTGACCCTCAACCGCCCCGACGTGTGGCGTGCCATCCAGCTGTCGCTGGAGGTAGCGGGGCTGGCGACGCTGGCCGCCATGGTACTTGGCACTCTGGCGGCGGGGGCCATCGCCCGCAGCCGCTTCTTCGGCCAGGAGGTGGTGTCGCTGTTGCTGGTGCTGCCCATCGCCCTGCCCGGCATCGTCACCGGCATCGCGCTGCGCTCCGCCTATGGGGTGATGGAGATCCCCTTCAGCTTCTGGACCATCGTCATCGGTCACGCCACCTTCTGCGTGGTGGTGGTCTACAACAATGCGCTGGCGCGCTTTCGCCGCACCAACCAGTCACTCATCGAGGCGTCGATGGATCTCGGCGCCGACGGCTTCCAGACCCTGCGCTACGTGATCCTGCCCAACCTCGCCACCGCGCTGCTGGCGGGGGGCATGCTGGCGTTCGCCCTCAGCTTTGACGAGGTGATCGTCACCACCTTCACCGCCGGCCAGCAGACCACGCTGCCGATCTGGATGTATCAGGAGCTGATCCGGCCACGGGACAGGCCGGTCACCAACGTGGTGGCGCTCATCATAGTGGCCTTCACCACCATTCCCATTCTGCTTGCCTACTACCTCACCCGCGACGGCCAGGACGTCGCCGGCAGTGGCAAATAACGACTCAACGCGTGCGCAAGGATGCAACCATGAAACTCTCTACCCAACTCTTGATCGACGGTCAGTTCGTCACCGGTGACGGCCAGGCCGAACCCATTCTCAACCCGGCCACCGGCGAGCTTCTCGCCTCGGTGCCAGAAGCCTCGTTCGAGCAGGTTAACCGGGCGGTGAACGGTGCCCAGCGCGCCTTCGCCCAGTGGAGCCGCACCACCCCAGCCCAACGCAGTACCCTGCTGCTGCGCCTGGCCGATGCCATCGAGCGCCACGCCGAGGAGTTTGCGGCGCTCGAATCCCTCAACTGCGGCAAGCCCTATCTGGCGGTGCTCAATGACGAGCTGCCGGCGGTGGTGGACTGTTTCCGCTTCTTCGCCGGCGCGGCTCGCTGCCTGCAGGGGCCGCTGGCGGGGGAGTACATCGAGGGGCACACCAGCATGATCCGCCGCGACCCCATCGGGGTGGTGGGCAGTATCGCCCCCTGGAACTATCCGCTGATGATGGCGGCCTGGAAGATGGCCCCCGTGCTCGCCGCCGGCAATACGGTGGTGCTCAAGCCCTCCGAGCAGACCCCGCTCACCGCCCTGCGCCTGGCGGAGCTCGCCAGCGAGCTCTTCCCGCGCGGCGTCATCAACATCGTCTGCGGCCGGGGCGAGAGCGTGGGGGCGCCGCTGGTGGAGCACCCGCTGGTGCGCATGGTGTCGCTCACCGGTGACATCGCCACCGGCCAGAAAATCCTGCAGAGTGCCGCCCGCACCATGAAGCGCACCCACCTGGAGCTGGGGGGCAAGGCGCCGGTCATCATCTTTGACGATGCGGATCTGGAGGCCGTGGTGGCGGGCATTCGCACCTTCGGCTTCTACAACGCTGGCCAGGATTGCACCGCCGCCTGCCGCATCTACGCCCAGGGCAAGATCTACGACAAGTTCGTCGCCGCCATGACCGAGGCGGTGGCCTCCATCAAGGTGGGCGGCCCACGCGAGGAGGGGGTGGAGATGGGGCCGCTCATCTCGGACAGACAGCGCAACCGGGTGGCCAGCTTCGTGGAGCGGGCCCAGAGCAGTGGTCACGTGGAGGTGACGGCGGGGGGCAAGATCCGTCCCGGCAACGGCTTCTTCTTCGAGCCGACCCTGATCGTCCATGCCCGCCAGGAGGATGAAATCGTGCGCCGCGAGGTGTTCGGCCCGGTGGTGTCGGTGACCCGCTTCAGCGACGCCGAGCAGGTGGTGCAGTGGGCCAACGACTCGGACTACGGCCTCGCCAGCTCGGTCTGGACCCGGGATCTCGGCCTTGCCAGCAAGGTGGCCAGCCACCTGCAGTACGGCTGCACCTGGATCAACACCCACTTCATGCTCACCTCCGAGATGCCCCACGGCGGCATGAAGATGTCGGGCTACGGCAAGGATCTCTCCCTCTACGCGCTGGAGGACTACACGGTGCCGCGCCACATCATGCTCAAGCTATGAGGCTCGGCCAACCGAACACGAAAAGCAGAAGGCCCCGCATGGCGGGGCCTTCTCTCTGAGCACTCTGCATCTTCACGCCACTGTGGCGGTCATGGCCGGGGACGGTACCGGTCGTACCGGTGCGGTCTGCGGCCATCGAGCCAGGGCGTCGTCGGCTTAGCGCTGCTTGCCGCTGCCGATACCGAACGGAATGCGGTAGTCGCTGCTCTGATCACCCAGGCTCACGGTCAGGTTGCCCTGGGTGCGGCTCGGGATCTGCACTTGCTGGGTGCCCATCAGGTTGGCATGAACGGAGGCAACCACGTCGCCAGACTCGTCACGCACTTCCAGCATGGGGTTGCCCTTGCCTTCCACCGCGGCGGTCGCGTGCCAGTTCACAAACAGCACGCCCGGGGCGGCGTTGAAGTCAGCCGGAACGGAAGCCTGGGCGAAACCTGCGGTCATCAGGCCTGCAACGGCCAGCATCTTGATTACGTTTTTCATGTTCATTCACTCTCTTGGTTTTTATGTCATTGCCTGGGCCGACGGGCCCGAATCAATGCATCCTTGCAAGAGGTTATTCAAATAGTGTGTTGTTCTTTCACCGACATCCGGCACCCTGTTTGAGAATGCCACAGCCTTGAACGACCAGTTATTTGGCCGCTTGGCGTTCCTGCCTAAGCGTTGAGTGAATATTAAACATCCAGGCCCGCCATTGTTAGCGAGATAAACTGGCCTACATGTTCAAAAAATCTGAAGTGGCTGTACATCCCGGGTTCAGCGAAGAGCAGACCCCCACCGGCAGGGTAATGAGCGTAATCCGGCTGCCATACGGGCCCGGCACATCACGCCGGCTCGGTACGCCGGCGCCCGCCTTGCCAGGTGGTCCCCATGGAGGCGACGATGATCGCCGCTATCCCCAGCCACTGGGCCGGGGGCAATTGTTCCCCCAGCAACAGCAACCCCATCAGGGCCCCCATGGCGGGTTCACCGCTGGTCAGAATGCCGTAGCTCTTGAGCGGCAGCCGGCGCAGGGCAAACATCTCGAGGGAGTAGGGAATCGCGCTGGAGAGCAGCCCTACCCCCACGATGGTCAGCACCACGGGCAGGGTGAAGGTGGCCTCGCTCGCACCACCGAGGCCGAAGGGCAGTACCAGCAAGGCCCCCACCCACATGCCCAGTGCCGGCGCCTGCGCCCCCAGCAGGGCACCGGCCCGCTTGCCGGTCAGCATATAGAGCCCCCAGAACACCCCGGCCCCGAGCGCCAATGCCGCCCCCAGGGGATCGAGGGTCTGTTCGGCCGCCCGCAGCGGCAGCAACAACAGCAGGCCGACGATGGCCAGCGCCAGCCAGAGGAAGTCTGCCCGATGGCGCGAGCCGAGCAGCGCCACCGTCAAGGGGCCGATGAACTCGATGGCCAGCGCCACGCCGAGAGGGATCCGCTCGATCGCCAGATAGAAGAGCAGATTCATTGCTCCCAGCGACAGCCCATAGGGGATGGCCCCCAGCAGGGTGCGTCGATCGAAGGGCATTCGCCAGAGACGAAACACCAGCGAGAGGAGCAGGGCGGCGCATCCCAGTCGGAACAAGGTGGTACCGGCAGCTCCGATCAGGGGAAACAGGGACTTGGCAAGCGAGGCGCCGAGGGTAATCGACAGCATGGCGAGGATGACCGCCAGCAGGGAGGAGAAAGCAGTGGTGTGCGGTGGCATCTTGTTCAAACCTGAGCAGACAATGAGAAGTAAAATATATCTGGCGACGGCCGTAATTTCGGTCTAAAACTGGCCCTATTCGATAATTTTTATCTCTCTCCCCATGACCGACAAATTCGATCTGCTCATCCTCGCCGAATTGCAGCAGGATGCCCGCCTGCCGATCCCCGAGCTGGCCCACCGGGTCGGCCTCTCGGCACCGGCCTGTTACCGCCGCGTGCGGGCGCTGCGGGAGGCTGAACTCATCGAGCGGGAGGTGGCGCTGGTGGCACCCGCCACCATGGGCTGGCCCATCACCATGCTGGTGCTCGTGACGCTGGAGCGGGATCACGGCCGCATCATCGATGAGATGATCGCCAGCCTGCAAGGGGAGCCGGAGGTCATGGACCTCTGGTACGTCACGGGGGAGCAGGACTTCGTACTGCAGGTCGCCGCACGGGACATGCAGAGCTACGACCTGTTTACCCGGCGGGTGCTGCATGCCAGGGAGCAGGTACGCAGCTTCAAGACCCTGGTGGTCATGAAACAGCACAAACGCTGCGGAGCCTTGCTGCCTGCCTGAGGTGAGAACGCACTGCCCGATCGGGCCGGCACGCCCTTGGGAAGAAATCAGATGAAAGATGGCGCCTTGAACGCGGCGCCAGAGGTCAACCGGGGCGGGATTGCCCGCCCCGGCTGGGTCAGACCGCTGCCAGCTCCTCCGCCGTCATCGGCCGCAACACCTTGCAGGGGTTGCCGGCCGCCACCACGCCCGCCGGCACATCCTTGGTCACCACCGAACCCGCGCCGATGACGCTGTTGTCCCCTATGGTGACGCCGGGGCAGATGACGACGCTGCCACCGATCCAGACGTTGTGGCCGATCCGCACCGGCTTGCCGAACTCCACCCCCTTGATGCGCGGCGCCACCGCCACCGGATGAGCGGCGGTGTAGATCTGCACCCCGGGCGCCAGCAGCACGTTGTCGCCGATGTGCACCTCGCACACGTCGAGGATGGTGCAGCCCACATTGGCGTAGAAGTTCTCCCCCACGAAGATGTTGGCGCCATAGTCGCAAAAGAACGGCGGGTTGATGGCGCACGCTTTGCCACGGCCGCCCAGCAGTTCATGGAGCAGGGCATCCCGCGCCGGTTTCTCCTGCCAGCTGGTGTTGAAGGTGTGATAGAGCCGGCGGCAACGCTCGCGCGCCGCTTTGAGCTCGGGGTCGCCTGCATCATAAGGCGCCCCCGCCACCATCTTCTGCCACTCGGCGCCGCGCACTACCGCCTTTGTCATCACCTCGCTCATCACCTACTCCACCAGCCAGATCAGGGATTCATAAGGGCGCAGCATACAGGACTGCGGCCGGGCCGGGCTATCCGGGTAGTTGCCCAGCAGCAGGCGCCCCTTGCCGGTGGCCAGCTCGTCCGGCAGGGCAAAGGTGGCCGGCTCGCCGTAGAAGTTGCTCACCACCAGCAATGTCTGGCCGTTGGCGCGGCGGGCATAGGCCCAGATCTGCGGATGCCCTGCCAGCAGCTCCTGATAATCCCCCTGAGTGAAGATGGGGTGCGCCTTGCGCAGGCGGATCAGATCCCGGTAGTGCCAGAACACCGAGTGCTGGTCGGCCAGCGCCGCCTCGGCGTTGATCACCGGGTAGTTGGCGGCGGGCTTGAGCCAGGGCGTTCCGCTGGTAAAGCCGGCGTTGGGGGCGGCGCTCCACTGCATCGGGGTGCGCGAGTTGTCGCGGGACTTGGCGCCGAGAATGGCCAGGATCTCGGCCTCGCTCATCCCCTCGGCCTGCTTGATGGCGAAGATGTTGCGGCTCTCCACATCCTGATAGTCATCGATGCGCTGATAGCCGGGGTTGGTCATGCCGATCTCCTCCCCCTGATAGATGTAGGGGGTGCCTTGCAGGCCGTGCAATGTGCTGGCCAGCATCTTGGCGGCCACCACCCTATGCTCGCCCTCGTCACCGAAGCGGGAGACGATGCGCGGTTGATCGTGGTTGCACCAGAACAGCGCCGACCACCCCTTGCCATGCATGCCGCTCTGCCAGTGGTTGAAGATGCGCTTGAGCTCGAGGAAATCGAACGGCGCCTTGGTCCACTTGTCGCCGTTGGGGTAATCCACCTTGAGGTGGTGGAAGTTGAACACCATGGAGAGCTCGGAGCCATCGAGGGCGCCATAGCGCTGGCAGTGCTCCAGCGAAGTAGAGGACATCTCCCCCACCGTCATGGCGCCGACCGGGGCAAAGACGTCGCGGCTCACATCCTGCAAGAACTCGTGGATACGCGGCCCGTCGGTGTAGAAACGGCGGCCATCGCCAATCTCGTCATTCGGGAACGCCTGATCCTTGGAGATGAGGTTGATGACGTCGAGCCGGAAACCGTCCACCCCCTTCTTGGCCCAGAAGTGGATGATGTTTTTCACCTCGGCACGTACCGCCGGGTTCTCCCAATTGAGATCCGCCTGCTCGCGGGCAAACAGGTGCAGGTAGTACTGACCGGTGGCTGAGTCCAGCTCCCAGGCGCTGCCACCAAACTTGGATTGCCAATTGTTGGGCACGCCGCCATCCACCGGATCGCGCCAGATGTAGTAGTCGCGGTAGGGGCTGTTCTTGTCCCCCTGCGCCGACTTGAACCAGGCGTGCTCGGTGGAGGTGTGGTTGACCACTATATCCATCACGATGCGGATGTCGCGCGCGTGGGCGGCGGCCAGCAGCGCCTCGAAGTCGGCCATGGTGCCGTAGGCGGGGTCGATGGCAAGGTAGTCGGCGATGTCGTAGCCGTTGTCCACCTGCGGGGAGACGTACACCGGAGTCAGCCAGAGGGCATCGACACCGAGGGTCTTGAGATAGTCGAGGCGGGCCATGATCCCCCTGAGATCGCCGGTGCCACGGGCAGCGGAATCCTGAAAGCTCTTGGGGTAAATCTGGTAAATCACGGCACTCTGCCACCAGGGTGTTTGGCTCATGGGTCTTGCTCTTGTCTCGGATGAAAAAGGGAGAGGGCGACCCCTGCGGGTCGCCCTGATGCGTGGGATCAGGCGCTGGCCTGGGCCAGCTTGCCGGCCGCCTGCTGGCGCTTGTAAACCAGCAGGGTCAGCACCACAGGCACCACGATGGCCACCAGCATGGCGAGGGAATAAACGGCCCAGTATTGCGGCTGGATGGAGAGGATGCCCGGCAGGCCCCCTACCCCGATGCCGTTGGCCATCACCCCGGCGAAACCGCAGATGAGGGCCGCAAGGCTGGAACCCACCATGGCGCACAGCATGGGGAACTTGTACTTGAGGTTGATGCCGTACATGGCTGGCTCGGTCACCCCCAGGTAAGCGGAGATGGCGGCAGGCACCGAGATCTCCCGCTCGTTCTCCTTGCGGCTGATCAGAATGATGCCGACGACCGCAGACGCCTGGGCGATGTTGGAGAGGGCGATCAGCGGCCAGATCGGGGTGCCACCCATGCTCTGCATCAGCTGCAGATCCACCGCGTTGGTGGTGTGGTGGATGCCGGTGATGACCAGCGGCGCATAGAGGAAGCCGAACAGGGCGGCACCGATGGGGGCGAACGAACCTGTCATGGCGGCCTTGGCGGCAAAGCCGACGCCGTCACCCAGCCAGCGACCGAACGGACCGATAAAGGCGTGGGCCACGATCACTGCCAGCAGCAGGGAGATGAAGGGGACGATCACCAGATAGAGATAGGCCGGAATGATGCGCTTGAGGTTGGTCTCCACCCAGGCCAGGAATACCCCCGCCAGCAGGGCCGGAATGACCTGGGCCTGATAACCCACCTTCTGGATCACGAACAGGCCGAAGTCCCACACCTCTGGGGTCTGCTGACCGATGCCGTAGGCGTTCATCAGTTGCGGGGAGACCAGGGTGATACCGAGCACGATACCCAGGATCTCGGAGCCACCCATCTTCTTGACCGCAGACCAGCAGACGCCCACCGGCAGGAAGTGGAAGATCGCCTCGCCCAGCAGCCAGAGGAAGGCGTGAACCTGGGCCCAGAACTGGCTGATCTCGGTGAGGGAATGGGTGCCATCGTCGAACATCTTGATGTCGCCGATGACGTTGCGAAAGCCCAGGATCAGACCGCCTGTGATGATGGCGGGCAGCAGCGGCACGAAGATCTCCGCCAGATGGGAAATGCCCCGCTCCAGCGGGTTCATGTTCTGGCGCGCCGCCTGCTTGGCGGCCTCCTTGCTGCCACCACTGACGCCGATCTCTTCGGTCAGCGCCTTGTACCACTGCTCCACCTCGTTGCCGATGACTACCTGAAACTGGCCACCCTGGGTGAAGCTCCCCTTCACCGCCGGGATGGTTTCGATGGCCTTGCTGTCGGCTTTGGCCGGATCGTTCAGGACGAAGCGCAGCCGGGTCAGGCAGTGGCTGACGGTGGCGATGTTCTCCTTGCCACCGATCTTGTCGATGAGCGTGGCCAGGTGTTGTGCGTTGATCTTGGACATGAGTCTTCCCTCTGTGACTCCATTGATATTGGTCTGCGTCGCCCTTTTGGGCCAGTCAATGGGCCCGAGCGTTTTTGGTATCGTTCCCATTTAGCATGCCGACAATCTGGCCAGATCAAAATGGGAACGTTCCCATTTCGTGGCCGAGCTCACAAAAAGCACAGTTTTTGTGCAGGACTAGGTGATGGCAATCACAGAGGGTGGCTGGGGGCTATGGTCGCCAGCGGGGGCAGATCCTGCTCGATCTGGCCGAGCAGCTGACGGGCCGCCTGCTCGCCCGCCCCCTTGTAGCCGAGATCCAGGCTGAGGGCGTTGGGGAAGAGAAAGCTGAGCATGGGGTTGTTGCCAAGGCCGGTCACCAGCACCTCGCTGCGCCCCTGCTCCTGCAGGTACTTCGCCGCGCCGATGGCGAGGGTGTCGCTGGCGCAGACCAGGGCGCCAGTGGTCGGGGTGAGCAGCTCCCCCGCCAGCCTATAGCCACTCTGCAGGCTGAGATCGCCGAGGGCGCTGCGCGCCGCCAGCCCCTGCTCGGCACAGTAGCCGAGGTAGGCGTCGAGCCGGCGCTGGCCGGTGGTGAGGTCGCTGGTATCCACCCCCAGATAGGCGATGTCGCGAATGCCGCGGGCGGCGAGCTGATCCAGCATAGTGTGCACCGCACCGGCATCGTCAAAACAGACCGAGGAGAAGCCGGGGTGATCGCGGGCGACCAGCACCAGCTTCTCCCTGAGCGGCGCCATGGCGGCATAGTCCAGGTCGTTGAAGGCGAACAGGATGATGCCATCCACCCCGCGCCGTTCCAGCACCGCCAGATGCTCCTGCACTTTGGCAGGGGAGAACTTGCTCTCCATCAGCACGGCGTCGTAACCGCGCTGGTAGAGGGTCTCCAGCATGCCGCGCACCGCCTGGTTTTCCGAGCTGGAGTCGAGCCGCGAGACGATGATCCCCACCACCTGCTGGCTCTGGCTGCGCATGGCCCGTGCCGACTTGCTCGGCACGAAGCCGTGTTCGGCGATGATCTGATCCACCCGGTCGCGCGTCGCCTGCTTCACCTTGGGATCCTGATTGAGCACCCGAGAGACGGTCGACTTGCCGACACCACTGAGTCGGGCGATATCGAGGATGGTCAGTTTTTTGTCCATGAAGTGGCTCACAGGGGCTCGGCGGTGGAATTGCCCACATTGTTGTGATTAACCCCTGTGAATACAAGCCCATGGCGTTAGAATGCCCCTTTGGCCCCGGCGAACGCCGTGCCACTCGCCATCGCACAGGACGCGTATTATGGATCTGTTGGCAAGTCTGCACTTCTCCCTCTCCATCACGGGCCCCATCTGCGTGGTGCTGCTGCTCGGCATCTGGCTCAAGCAGCTGGGTCTGTTGCCCGACAGCTTTGTCGAGTCCGCCTCCCGCCTGGTGTTCCAGGTCACCCTGCCCGCCCTGCTGTTCCTCAGCATGGTGCGCACCGACTTTTCCACCATGCCGAGCCCCTGGCTCATCCTCTACGGCCTGCTCGGCACCCTCACCGGCTTTCTGGTGCTGGAGCTGCTGGCGGCCCGCTTCATCCCCGAGCGGCGCCAGCGCGGCATCTTCGTGCAGGGCAGCTTTCGCGGCAACATGGGGATCATGGGGCTGGCTTATGTACAGAACGCCTACGGTGCCGAGGGGATCGGCGCCGCCGCCCTGCTGGTGGGCTCGGTCACCGTGCTCTACAACGTACTCGCGGTGATCACCCTGACCCGCAGCCTGGGGGGCAGCAAGGGGATCAAGCCAATCCTCAAGGGGATCGCCAAAAACCCGCTGATCATCGCCATTCTGTCCGCCCTGCCCTTCGGCCTGCTCGGCATCGAGCTGCCCCAGCTGGTGATCACCACCGGCAGCTACTTCGCCAACATGACCCTGCCGCTGGCCCTGCTCTGCACCGGCGCCAGCCTCAACCTCAAGGCCCTGCGCGGGGGCGCCCTGCTGACCGGCTGGGCCACCGCCAACCGGCTGTTCTGCATCCCGGTGCTGCTGGTGATGGGCGCCTGGGCGCTGGGCTTCAGCCCGCAGGCGCTCGGTATCCTGTTTCTCATCAGCTCCACCCCCACCGCCGCCGCCAGCTATGTGATGACCCGCGCCATGGGGGGCGACAGCGTGCTGGCAGCCAACATCATCGCCACCACTACGCTGGGTTCTCTGGTCAGCACCAGCCTGGGTGCCGCCCTGATGAACTACCTGGGGCTGATGGGCTAACCAGCAGCAAACGTGCTGGCCGCCAACATCACCGCCACCACCACGCTCGGTTCTCTGGTCAGCACCAGCCTGGGCGCCGCCCTGATGAACTACCTGGGACTGATGGGCTAGCCAGCAGCAAACGTGCTGGCCCCCATGCAATCATCGCCACCACCACGCTGGGTTCTCTGGTCAGCACCAGCCTGGGCGCCGCCCTGATGAACTATCTGGGGCTGATGGGCTAACCAGCAGCAAACGTGCTGGCCCTCCATGCAATCATCGCCCCTTGACCTTGCCGCGGGCGGCAGCTTTACGCTGACTGCCTATCAACAGAGGAGATATCCCATGACCATCGAACTCACCGTCTCCGGCATGTCCTGCGGTGGCTGCGCCGCCAGCCTGCAAAAAGCCCTGCTGGCCCAGCCTGCCGTCAGCAGCGCCAGCGTCGACTTTGCCAGCAGCAAGGCCGTCATCGAGAGCGAACTGAGCAAGGCCGAGCTGATCGCCCTCATCGAAGCCAAGGGCTTCTCAGCGAGTTAAATTATCTCTATATAGGTATAAAACAGGTTAAAATTCTGTACCCAGCTGTTTTTTGGTGAGAGTCATCACAAACCCCGGCAACAGAAAGCGCAAACTTGCTGCAATTTTTCTCACCTCAGAAGGATTTGCTGCATGACTCTCCCGATCCGCAAGACCCTGCTCGCCACCGTCCTCGGCCTGACCCTCTCCCCGATGGCCATGGCCCTGCCCAACGTCCATATCCTGGCCACCGGCGGTACCATTGCCGGGGCGGGACAGTCCGCCACCCAGTCCAACTACGAGGCCGGCAAGGTGGCCATCGAGACGCTGATCGCCGCCGTGCCCGAGATGAAGAACGTGGCCGACGTGCAGGGTGAGCAGGTGGTCAAGATCGGCTCCCAGGACATGAACGACGAGGTGTGGCTCAAGCTGGCCAAGCGGGTCAACGAGCTGCTGGCCAAGGATGACGTGGACGGCATCGTCATCACCCACGGCACCGACACCATGGAAGAGACCGCCTACTTCCTCAACCTGACCGTCAAGAGCGACAAGCCGGTGGTGCTGGTCGGCGCCATGCGCCCCTCCACCGCCATGAGCGCCGACGGCCCGATGAACCTCTACAACGCCGTGGTGACCGCCTCTGACCCCGCCTCCAAGGGACGTGGCGTCATGGTGGCGATGAACGACACCGTGCTCGATGCCCGCGACGTCACCAAGACCAACACCACCGGGGTGCAGACCTTCGCCTCCCCCAACTTCGGCCCGCTCGGCTACATCCACAACGGCAAGATCGACTACCAGCGCAGCCCGGCCCGTCTGCACACCAGCAAGACTCCGTTTGACGTGAGCAAGCTCGACAAGCTGCCGCAGGTCGGCATCGTCTACAGCTACGCCAACGCCACCGATCTGCCGGCCAAGGCGATGGTGGATGCCAAGTTCGACGGCATCGTCAGCGCCGGGGTGGGCAACGGCAACCTCTACCACACCCTGTTCGACACCCTGGCCAAGGCGAGCAAGGACGGCATCCGGGTTGTGCGCTCCGCCCGCGTGCCGACCGGTTCCACCACCCTGGATGCCGAGATCGATGACGCCAAGTACGGCTTCGTCGCCGCCGAGGCCCTCAACCCGCAGAAGGCGCGGATCCTGTTGATGCTCTCGCTCACCCAGAGCAAGGATCCAGCCCAGATCCAGCGCTGGTTCCAGCAGTTCTGACCGCCCTGCCGGCATCGGCCGGCATGGGGTGATGACAACAACAAGGGCGGGACAAGATCCCGCCCTTTTGCATCTGGTATGGCTGGTGCCTCAGTTCGCCATCAGCCAGCCGCAGAAGCCAAGATAGATCAGCCCCACCCAGGCGAGCCTGTCCGCCGTCATCCGCTCCCGACTGAACCCCCACCACAACAGCACGACCGCCAGCAGCGTCACCAGCGAGGAGACCATCATGGTGCTGTCCAGCAGCCAGGGGGTGAACAACAGGCAGAACGCCTTGGGAATGGTGCCCTGGATCATCATGGCCCCCGAGATATTGGCCAGCGCCAGCCGGTGCTTGCCCTGCCGCACCCAGATCAGCACGTTCATCAGCTCGGGCATCTCGGTCGCCACCGGGCTCAGCAACAGGGCCGCCAGCACCGGCGAGAGGCCGAACAGCTCGCCCATGCTCTCCAACTGGTGAACGAACAGCTGGGCCGCCAGCGCCACCACCACCAGCGCCACCAGCGTTTGCAGCAGCACCTTGCCGAGCGCCGGGATCTCGGCACCCGGATCCAGCTTGAGGGGCTCTGGCAACTCGACCTCGTGGCTGTCGGTCTGTTTCAGCTCGCGCCGCACATAGACCAGATACACCAGCACGAACAGCGGGGCCAGCCAGGTTTTACCGGTGAAGGCCACCATGCCGAGGGCCACCGCCACCAGGAAGATGCCGACGAACCAGGCCTGATCGCGGCCTATCTCGCGCTGCACCTCGCCGTCGATGGCCCTGTGCTCGCGGCTCATGCACAGCAGCAGGGTCACGCCGACGGCGGCATAGCCAATGGTGGAGAGTACCAGCGGACCGCCGAGGGCGGCGCCTATCCCGATCTGCTGCTGAGCGGGGGCATTCCCCATCAGCAATGCGGTCAGGGTGACGATGCATTCGGGCAGGGCCGTGCCGAGGGCCGCCAGCAGGGAGCCGGTGGCACTCTGGGAGAACTTGAAGTGGTGGCCGGTCCATTCGATGCCGTTGACGAAATATTCGCAGGCCAGATAGATGGTGACGGCAGAGAGCAGAAATAACAGCAGGGTGATCAGCATGATGAGTAACCGCCAGGCGAGCAGAACAACCAATGGACCCGATACGGCTCGCCCGGCTGGCTTGCATATCGAGGCCAAAGGTCTTGCAGAGCGATGGATGCCATCGCCGCCCATGCCATGGATCTGAGGATCCAAGAATGTTGACATGAGCCCTGCCCGGATCACGGGCGGGTTGCTACTCCCCTATGACAGTGCGGGCTTTTTACCAAGTTGAGCGCCGCCTCACAAGGCAAACTAATGATCATTCGCTCAACAAGTTGTAAGGGAATGTAACCGTGCCCTCCACCGGCTTTGTCGTCCGGATCCACTCCCCCTGCCGGTAAACGCTTCGCCTTGGCACACCGTTTGCTATGAGATGACTACTGTCCACACTGATTTGGGAAGGGTGAACGATGAAACGGTGGATCCAACATTTCTATCAACTGAACCGCCTCAACTGGCTGATGGTCTGGCTGCTGCTCTGCTGCAGCATCATCCTGCTGTTTCCGGCCGGTTTGATGAAGGGGGCCGTCAGCCAGTGGGCCGCCACACACGCCGCCTGGCTCGGTGTCGGCATGCTGATCGCCATCTCCTACTTCTGCAGTCAGGGCTTCCTGATCGCCTGGGAGTGGGCCTGCGACGAGTGGCAGTCCCGCCGCCAGCAGGATCAGCTGGCCCAGATGATCTCCTTTCTCGACTTCAACGAGAAGGCGGTGCTGCGCGAGTTCGTGCTGCAGCGCAAAAGCGTCATAAACTTGCCGATCACCGAGCCTGCCGTCAAAAACCTGATGGATGCCGGCGTACTGACCTATGCCTATGGCAAACCGGTGCGCGAGAAAGAGGACGAGAACCAGATCCGCGCCCTGATGATCGCCTTGCCAGCCCGGCCGCTGCTCACCTACAAGGTGCTGGGGTTGTCGCGCGGCAAGATGAGCGACGAGCAGGTGGAGCAGATCATGAATGCCAGACCCAAGTTCGCGCAGAAAAGCTTTCAGCGCTGATCTTCGTTCCCGCCAATAAAAAGAGCCGGCCCTGTGGCCGGCTCTGTCGTTTCCGCCCCGTTACTGGGTTCTGGCCTTGAGATAGCCGGCATAGTCCGGGATCTGCACGCTGAACGCCTGGCGCATGTGGGGGCTGTCCATGATGAAATCGGCGGTCGCCTCGTTGGTGGCGACCGGGATGTTCCAGACTGCCGCGAGGCGCAGCAGCGCCTTCACGTCCGGATCGTGGGGCACCGCATTGAGGGGATCCCAGAAGAAGATCAGCACGTCGATCTTGCCCTCGGCGATCAGGGCGCCGAGCTGCTGGTCGCCCCCCATCGGGCCGGAGAAGAGACAGGTGATGGGCAGTTGTGCCTGCTTGCCGAGCATGGTGCCGGTGGTGCCGGTGGCGTAGAGGTGGTGGAGCTTGAGCTCCTCCTTGCGCCGCATCACCCAGTTCAGCAGGGGAGTCTTCATGTTGTCGTGAGCCACCAGCGCCACTCGCTTGTGGGCCGCCATCTCACGGGCGATCTGTTCCATGGACATCATCCGTAGCAGTGTTGTTTGAATAGAGCCGTATCCTAATCGAAAGCGGCGCCCGTTGCCTTGCCGGGCGCCGTAACTGTGATCACTTCGACTGTTCAATCCACTGCTTGTTCTTCTGCTCCAGCACCGAGATGGGCAGCATGCCGTATTCCAGCACATGGTGGTGGAACGCCTTGAGGTCAAAGCCTCCGCCCAGCGCCTGCTCCGCCGACTCCCGCATCCGGATCAGCGCCAGCTGGCCTGCCTTGTAGGAGGTCGCCTGGCCGGTGTAGGCCATGTAACGCGGCACTTCGGAGCTGATGTCCCCCGCCCCCAGCGCCGAGTTCTCCTTCATGTAGTTGACGGCCTGGTCGTGGCTCCAGCCATACCAGTGGATGCCGGTATCCACCACCAGCCGCATGGCCCTCAGCATCTCCTCGTTGAGGCGGCCGAAGTACTGCAGCTGGTTGTTGAAGGCGGACGATCCCTCGACCTTCACGTCCCCCACCGCCGGATCATAGAGCCCGCGCCCCTGATAGAGCCCCATGTCGTGATCCGCCAGGTATTCGGTGTAGAGCGCCCAGCCCTCCGCATAGGCGGTGTAGGAGGCGTTCGCCACGTACTGCGGGAAGTCGGGATCCTTGGCGGCCAGCTCCTGGGCGATGGTGATCTGGAAGTGGTGGCCTGGCGCCGCCTCGTGGGCCAGCAGGGTGCTGATGTTCCAGCTCTGCAGACCATAGGGGTAGTAGGTGTTGAGGAAGAACTGCCCCTTGCGGCCGGTCTGCGGGTTGCCGTCCTGATACCAGGCCACCCCGCCGTATGGCGCATCCGCATAGGAGACGGGCACCACCTCGTAATCCAGCTTGGGAATGGTGCGCTCGGCATCGAAGAAGTCCGGCAGCACCAGCGCCGCCTTGCTCTTGAAGGCATTGTACTCCTGCAGTGCCCGCTCGTGTTCGGCCAGCGCCTGCTGCTGCGGCCCGCTCAGAGTCGCACCGGCTGCATTGTCCGGGTTGAGGGCGGCGGACCAGACCGCCAGCGGATTCTGGTAGAAGAAAGCCGGCTCGTTCAGATAGCGGAAGAAGGCGTAGATCTGGCCGCTCTGCTTGCTTTGGGTCACGTCGTCGCTGTCACACTTGCCGACGGTATGGCACACCTTGACCATGGCGCCGAAGATCCGCTCCACCTCGCTCAGCCCCAGCGCATGCACCTGCTCCGGCGTCATGTCGGTGGTGGTGTGCTTCTTGAGCAGCCAGCGATACCAGTCACGCCCGTTGGTCATGCCGCAGAAACCGTCGTCGCACTCGCCGCTGCCAAGGCGCACCGCATAGGCGCCGCCGTGCTGGTAATCCAGGTAGTCACGCAGCGCCAGATAGCGGCCGTTGATGCTGTCCAGCACCCCCTTGTACTCGCTGCGCAGCGCCTCGTCCGCCTCTCCCGGCAGTTGCTGCCAGCCGAGATAGGCGCCGGCGATCGCCTCCCCATCCAGCTTGCTGTTGAGCTGGGCCAGCAGCCGGTCCACCAGCTCGTCCGGCAGAGTGTTGCCCTGAGCACTGCCCAGTTCGAACTGGTGCTTCACCTCGGCAAGGTAGCCGTCATAGGCCTTGAGCCAGGTGAGATGATCCTGATACCAGGCCAGTGGCACGGTGGCGGCCCTCGCCTTGCTCACCGGAACCGGTGCCGCAGCCGGGCGATCGAGGTCGCGCCGCCAGGCGGCATCCCCCGGTGCGACCCGCTCGGCCGAGCTCTGCTCGAAGTAGTCGAAGCCACCCTCGACGGTGCGGGCGGCCCTGCCACTGGCCGGAGCGGCCCCCACCTCATCGGCCAGCTCCACCACCCGGTTGCGGAAGTGATGGATCGGGATCTGCGACTGGGGCAGATCGTAACCTGCCAGGTTGATCTGCAGATCCCAGCGGATCATGTCGTAGAACAACCGGTCCCGCTCGCTCAGCACGCTCGAGTCCAGGGCATCCAGCCGTTTGAGCAGGGAACTGTCGAGGGCCTTGCGCTTGGCGATGCTGGCGGCATCGATGGCAAAACCGTAGGGGTCGAGCGCCTGGCCTTCGCGCAGGGCCTCGTCCATGGTCTGCATCAGAGAGGCCTTGGTGGCGGCGGGATCCGCCGGGGCGTTGGAGCTGTTGTCGTTGCAGGCAGCGAGCGAGAGTGCGATGGCGCAAGCCAGCGCCAGCTTGTTGGGCAAGAAGTGCATGGTGTAGTCCTTTAACCGTTGTTATTGTTTGTCCCCAATAAGGGGTTCCAATAGTGCATCTCTCTCGCGTACTTTTTTGCGACCTGATTAACAAAAATAAGCTTACTTTTCATGGTGATAAGCCTCATGAAAAGCTATGCAGCCAGACATTAAAAAACCCGCCGCAGCGGGTTTTTTAATCGTTTTTTCATGCCATAACTATTCAGGAACCGCCGTGATGCAGCTGGGACTGCTGATAGTTCTCCAGCCCGATGCGATCGATGAGATCTAGCTGGGTCTCCAGCCAGTCCACGTGCTCCTCCTCGTCTTCCAGGATCTCCTGGAACAGGTCGCGGCTGATGTAATCCTGCACCGACTCGGCGTAGGCGATGGCGACCTTCAGGTCCGGGATGGCGTCCATCTCCAGCGACAGGTCGCAGCGCAGCATCTCCTCCACCGTCTCGCCGATGCGCAGCTTGCCCAGATCCTGCAAGTTGGGCAGCCCTTCCAGAAACAGCACCCGCTTGACCAGCTCGTCGGCGTGTTTCATCTCATCGATGGACTCGTTATACTCCTTGTGACCGAGCGCCTTGAGGCCCCAGTCATCGTAGATGCGGGCGTGCAGGAAGTATTGGTTGATGGCTATCAGCTCATTGGCCAGCACCTTGTTGAGGTGGGCAATGATCTTGGGATCTCCTTTCATCGACAGTGCTCCTTGGTTCGTGCCTGAGGCTGAGATCCTTAGAGCTTAGTCCAGAAAAGTGACAACAAGAGGTCCGGCGAGCCAGCTCGCCTGCGGGAAGGAATTGAAAAGACGGGCCGGTTTTGCCGGCGACAGGCCCTGCTCAGGCCACCTCGTAGTAGAGCGGCGCCTGCTCCAGCTCGGCCTTGTCGAGTTCGGCGGCGATGATCTCCATGGTCATGCGCACGCATTTGCCACACTGGGCACCTACTTCGAGCGACTGCTTGAGCTGGCGAAACTCGGTCTTGCCTGCCTGTACCGCCTTGCGGATCTGGGAATCTGTGATGCCGCGGCACAAACAGACGTACATAGTGTTTACCTCATGCTGGATTGCCATGAAATCTAAATGAGAATGGTTCGTAGTGCAAATAACGATTGGTAATAAGATCCCCCGCTTGCCAGCCATCAACCCCTTGGTGACAATGCCCTGTCACTGAGGGAAACATCATGCTCAAGAAACTGTTCACTGCCCTGTTTGGCGGCCAGCCCGCTGCGGTCGCCGAAGTCACTCCCACCGAATACGCCGGCTACCTCATCTATCCCGAGCCCATGGCCGAAGGGGGTCAGTATCGACTGGCTGGCCGCATCACCAAGGAGCTGGATGGCGTGCTGCAGACCCACCGCTTCATCCGCTCCGATCTGTTTGCCAACCCCGCCGATGCAGAGCGCTTCATGGTGCAGAAGGCACACACCTTCATCGACCAGATGGGGGATCGCATGTTCGAGCCCCGCAAACCGGCCGACAGCCCCGCCTCATGATGCCGGCTGCGCTCGACGAGTTGCGCCAGGTGCTGGCCCGCACCGGCGAACGGCGGCTGATCTGGCTGGAAGGTGATGAGGCCGATTGCATCGCCCGAGCCGAGGCGCTGCTAAGCGGCGTCAGCTACTGGCTGGGGAATGGCCCGAGCGAGCACCACCCGCAACCGGCGGCCAAGGCGTTGCAGCGGCTCGGTCAGGAGTGCGACACGCTGGTGTTCAATGCCTTCAGCGGTTTTCACCCCGACGCATTCGGGGCGCTGGCGGGCACCTTGCGGGCAGGCGGTCTGCTGCTGTTGCTGACCCCGCCGCGGGCCCAATGGCCGACCTGGCCGGATCCGGATCGGGTGCGGCTGGTGGCACAACCGGAAGACATGGCGCTGGCGGGTCACGGCTTTCTCGCCCGGCTGGTACGGCTGCTGGCGGGCGATCCCGCCCTCGAGCTGACGCCCCCAGCCACGCCGACCCCGTGGCAGCCGGTTGGGCCAGCGCGGCCGCTGAGCTGTGATCAGGCGCGCGCCCTGCCCGCCATCCACAAGGTGTTGCACGGTCACCGCCGCCGCCCGCTGGTGTTGAGTGCGGATCGGGGCCGCGGCAAGAGCAGCCTGCTGGGGCTGGCCGCCGCCGAGCTGCTGCGCCAGCAACCCGATCTGCAGATCGTGGTGACGGCGCCCTCCCAGGCCACGGTCGCCACCCTGTTTACCCACGCTACCAATACCCTTGAAGACGCGCCACAGCTGCTGGCAGGGCTCAGCTACTGCTCGCCCGATCGGCTGGTGCACGAACCGCTGCAACCCGACTTGTTGTTGGTGGACGAAGCGGCCGCCATTCCGACCCCGCTGCTGGAAGCCATGCTGGCCCGGCACGGCCGCATCGTCTTCGCCACCACAGAGCACGGCTACGAGGGCACCGGGCGCGGTTTTCACCTGCGCTTCAAGCGGGTGCTCGATCGCGAAACGCCCGGCTGGCAGGAGATCCACCTGGCCGAGCCGATCCGCTGGAGCAGCCGGGATCCGCTGGAGCCGCTGGTGTTCCGGCTGCTCGGCCTCAATGCCGAGGTCGAGACACCGCCAGCGCCCACCCAGCCTGGCTGGCGCCGGCTCGAGCAGGATGCACTGGCTGCCGACGAGGGGCTGCTCCATCGGGTGTTCGGCCTGCTGGTGCTGGCCCACTACCAGACCACACCGAGCGATCTGCGCTACCTGCTGGAAAGCCCGGCCCTCGACATACACCTGCTGGAGCAGGGCCCACATCTGCTCGGGGTGGCTCTGGTGGCCCGGGAAGGAGAGATAGCAGACGAGCTGGCCGAGGCGATCTGGGCCGGGCGGCGGCGCCCGCGCGGCCATCTGCTGCCCCAGTCGCTGCTGGCGCACGCCGGCTTCAAAGCCGCAGGCACGCGCAGCTACGCCCGGGTGATGCGCATCGCCATCCACCCGACTCTCCATCGCCACGGGCTGGGGTCGCTCCTGCTGGCCCACCTCGAACAGCATTATCAGGCGGCAGGGCTCGACTATCTGGGCTCCGCCTTCTCGGCCAGCGCCGACTTGTTGCCATTCTGGCGCAAGGCCGGGCTCAAGGTGCTGCGCATCGGCCTGCAGCGAGATGCCGCCAGCGGCAGCCACGCCGCCCTGCTGCTCAAGGCGCTGCAACCAACCTGCGCCGCCGAGCTGGCCGACTGGCACCAACGCTTCGTGCGCCAGCTGCCCACCCTGCTGGCGGGCGAGCTGAAAAATCTTGAATCCGAGTTGGTGTGGCAGTGCCTGCAGGATGGTGAGGCCAGCTCGAGCGGGCTCGATGGCTTTGATCAGGATGAGCTGGCCTGCTTTGCCCACCACCACAAGCCGTTCGAGCTGTGCCAGCCCAGCCTGCAGCGCTGGCTGGCGGGCAACCTGACAAAACTGGCAGAGCTTGACCCCGCCGAGCGGCAACTGCTGATCGCCACCATCTGGCAATATGCCGACTGGGGAGCGCTGGCGGCCAGGCTGCAACTGGCAGGCAAGCCGGCGGTCATCAAGGCGCTGCGCAGCCTGCTGGCCCGGCTGCTGCCGCCCGCTACCACTCAATAGGCTCGCCTCGCCAGTCGAGGTAGCTCAGCTCACCATCCGCTGTCAGCCGCGCCATCAGCGTGACCAGATGCGCGGCAGCCTGTTGCGGGCTGTGCAGACTGCCGGCGGCCAGGTTGCCGTGAAACGGGCGCGATAGCGCGGTATCCACCGTGCCCGGATGAAACGCCAGCAACTTGACGCCGGGCGCCCGTCTGGCGAGCTCGATGGCCGCACACTTGAGCAGCATGTTGAGAGCCGCCTTGGCGGCGCGATAGCCATACCAACCCCCGGCGCGGTTGTCGCCGATGCTGCCGACCCGGGCACTGAGCACCGCCAGGGTACAGGGGCTCGACCCCAGCAGCGGCAGCAGCCGGCTGATCCAGCGCAGCGGCAGCAGGGCGTTGGTCTGGTAGAGCTGGGTCATAACCTCGAGGTTGAGCGCCTCGAGCCGCTTCTCCGGCCGGATACTTCCCTGCTGCAGCAGGCCGTTGCAGATCACCAGCCAGCGCGGCCTCGGCGCCAGCTCGCCGATGCGGGCTACCACCTCTGCCAGCTGTTCATCACTGTAATCGCAGCGCAGCCAGTGCAGCTTGCTGCTGTTGAGCCCCGCCGGTTGCGGCTGGCGACTGACGGCGATGACGGGCGCGGCGCCCGCCGCCAGCCAGTGCTCGACCAGGGCGCTTCCCAGCCCCCCACCGGCGCCGATCACCACGACACTCTCTTCCATGACAAGCCCCCTTGTGGCGAGTGTGATGGCCTTCTCCATAGCCCCGCGCTTTTCCTGATAGGCTGATACGCGCCTTCCAGCCTGCGGGATCAAGCGGTTATGGAGGCGATCTTGTGTGGATCCCGCCGTCGTCGGCGGATCCATTCCTATACTGAGGGAAAACCGCAGCGGGTGCTGCCAGCGCAACCAGAAGCACGAGAGTGACCATGATGTCCAAAGACGGGGAAGAGCGTAAATCCATCCTGACCGAGAGCGGCACCAACGAGCTCGAGATCATCGAATTCCATCTCAAGAAGCAGCTGCCCGATGGCCGCGAGAAAATAGCCTATTACGGCATCAACGTCGCCAAGGTGCGCGAGGTGATCCGGGTGCCGGAGACCACCGACTACCCCAATGCCCAGCGTCACATGGTGGGGGTCTTCTCCCTGCGCGAGCGGCTGATCCCGCTGGTGGATCTGGCCGGCTGGCTCGGCATCCGCACCAACCCGGACAACAGCAACAAGGTGGTCATCGTCACCGACTTCAACAAGATGGCAAACGGCTTCCTCATCGACAGCGTCAGCAGGATCCACCGGGTCTCCTGGGAGGATGTGGAGTCCCCCAGCCAGTTCCTGGAGGCGGGCGAGAATGACTGCGTGGTGGCGGTGGTCAGGCGCGACGGCAACCTCATCATGATCCTCGACTTCGAGAAGATCATCGCCGACATCAACCCCGAACTGAGCATGGAAAAGTACGATGTGACCCAGGATCGCAAGGTCATCATCGACGATCGCATGATGGCCATGCGCCAGGCCAAAACCATCCTGGTGGTGGACGACTCTGCCTTCATCCGCAAGATGATCGAGACCACCCTGCGCACTGCGGGCTACAACGTGGTGACCGCCAAGGACGGGGGCGACGGGCTGGAGATGCTGATGGAGTTCGATCGCCTGTCGCAGGAGGAGAAGATCCCGGTGGCCGAGTTTGTCAGCGGCATCATCACCGACGTGGAGATGCCCCGCATGGACGGCATGCACCTGCTCAAGCGGCTGCGCGATACCCCCGCCTTCAAGACCACTCCCATCGTCATGTTCTCGTCGCTGATGAGCGATGACAACCGCCACAAGGCGCTGCAGCTGGGCGCCAACGACACCATCACCAAACCGGAGCTGGGCCGCATGGTCGGCATGATGGACAACTTCCTGCTCGGCCTCCCCATCCCCAGACCCGGCAACCTGTGAGGCCGCCGGACGGCCACCCAAGCAAAAGGGCGCCTCGGCGCCCTTTTGCTGCTTGATGGCTCAGCCCAGCCAGAGATAGAGCTGGTGAGCCGCCACCCCGGCGCACAGGCCGCCGATGGTGTGGGCCACGATGGCGCGAGAGGTGAGATGGCGATAGCCGAGCGCATCCAGCATGGCGGTGTGGGTGCTCAAGAAGCCGCTCCAGCACATGCCCATGGCGGTGAACACCGCCACCTCGTTGCCGGTGATCCAGCCCTTGCCGATGAAGGGGGGCACCAGTGACATGGCAGCCCCGACCGCCCCCAGCGAGGTGACCGGGAAGGCCACCAGCTCGGCGTGGGTGAAGCCGAACAGCAGCTCGAACAGCCAGCCCACCTTGGCCGCCAGCACCGGCAGCAGCGCCACCCCCTGGAAAGCCTCACCGCTGTAGCCCTGCTCGCCCGGGCCGAAGGTCAGCAGCATCACGAAGGTGCTGATGATGAGCACCCCCGGGATCACCGCCATCCCCAGCTCCACCCCGGACTTGCCACCGTCCAGCAGGGCGTTGAGCACCCGCAGCCAGGTCGGGGCAGCTTCCTGGCTCAGACCCGGTTTGGCCCCCACGCTCGCCACCTCGTCGGTGATCGGGGTCTCCCCCACCAGCGGGCGGATCATCCGCTGCATCAGCCGGGTCGACACCACGGAGCCGATGAGGGCGCCGAGCAGACCGATCAGCGCCGCGCTGGCGGTGGACTCGCCGCCCGGCAGTTGCAGGGTGGCCATGAAGGTCACCACGATCAGCCCCATGCCGAAGGCGGTGCCGAAGTTGGTGAGCGACACCAGCTGCCAGGGGGTGAAGCCCTTGCGAAAACGGCTGTCCTTGGCGAGGCTGATCACCGCCGGGTTGTCGGAGAAGAAGGTCATCAGGGCCGCCAATGCGGTGCGCCCCGGCAGCCGGAACACCGGCTTCATCAGCGGAGCCAGCAGCACCTCCAGCAGGCGGATCACCCCGAACTCGCTGAGCAGCTGGCTGAGCGCGCCAGACAGCACGGTAATGCCCATGATGAAGAGCACGGTATTGAGCAACAGCTGGTGAGCGGTGTTGAACAGGGTATTGACCAGGGCGGAGAGGCCCATCTGGCTGCCGAGGTAGCCAAACAGGCTGCCGAGGATAACCAGCACCAATACCGGCTCCAGCCAGCGGCGAAGGGAGGCCGCCCCCTGGTGAGAATCTTTAACTACTTGATTTTCCATACCAATCCTGAAATCTGTCGCTGTGTGGTGAGTATTGTTGTTATGGCACCCATAAAGCAGGAGCCCTTGTCTTGCGACAAGGGCTCCTTGAATGACTCTTCCTGCTGGCCGCGAATCCGTGCCATACGGATTGACGCTTCGCCGCGCCAGCGGCTGAACCAGGGAGGAAACACGGGTGGCCGGACGATCCTGTCCAGTCTGCCCGTCTCGCGTCAGCACGCCAGCCCACGGCCAGCCCGGCGACGAAACGGGGCGGCAGTATAACAACTGGGGCCTGTCAGCGAAACAAGGGGGGAGACCTGCGCCTTGCCACCCCCTCGCCTGTGCTCGCCGCCAACGAGCTCTACGGCTTCATGCCTTCGCTCTTCAACCACTTGCGCAGCCGGCCGTTGGCGTTGTGATAGGGCGAGGCGGTATTGAACTGGATCATCCGCCCCAGCGGCCAGCGTTCATACCAGGGGCGACCGTACAGCTCATCGTCGCTGCGCTGCCCGATCAGCTCGACGATGCGGGCCCTGGCCGCCACCAGTCGGGTCAGCAGCTGCGGGTAGGTCAGCCCCTCATAGTCCCGATAGAATTTGTGCGCCAGCCCGCCCAGCTCGTTCCATTTAAAACCGGTCTCGGGAAAATCCACCGGCAGACCCACCGCATCCCGCTCGATCCACTTGATCACCAGCTCGTTCCAGCCGATGAGGTAGGCCACCAGATTGGCCACGCTCATGCGGGTACCCTTGCTGTGCCCCTCCATCACCGGCTCTTGTGTCAGGCCCCTGGGGACGGCCTGCAAGGCCTTGAACAGCTTGCCGAAGTTCGTCTCGATGGCGAGCAGCAGCTCGGCCTTGTCAGCAGGGATCCCCATCACTTTTCTCCTGAATGCCCGCCACCCGACAAGCGGCGGGCGAGATTGCCGTCCACGGCCGGCGCGGGTAAGCTCGCCCCATTGGCCATCCATCTACTCATCCAGCAGCACCATGAACGACCTCGTGACCTACATCAGAGCCATCCATCGCCAGGCGGGGCCGGCGATCATCGTCCGCCAGCAGAGTGAACAACACAGCGAGCAGGACGAGAGCGGCACCCTGACGCATCACCGGCAGACCCATTACTGGTTTGCCAACGGCGTGGTCATCTGCCACCAGCTGGAGCTGGACGAAGATCCCTCCCCGCAGCTCTGCCCGGAGTGCTGGATCAGCTACCGGGTGGTCGCCAGCCCCATTCCCATCACACCTGTGCGCAAGCTGTTCCACAACCCCTGCCAGGAGGCCTTCTGGCTCAAGATGCAGGAGATCACGCCAGCCGGCTGACCCGCTCGACCGGCCGCCGACGCCCCATCAATACTGCTTGGTCTTGGAGGCAAACCCCGCCAGGAACAACCCGGTCAGAAACATGCCGCAGAAGGCCTCGATGGCCGACAGCAGCTGGAGCGGGGAGGAGGTCTGGGAGATGTCGCCATAGCCCAGGGTCACGAAGGTGACGATGCTGAAGTAGAGCGAGCGGCCCAGGTGATGGTAGGTGACCGAGGCCGGCGCCAGAAAATAGGTCAGGGTCGCCAGCAGGATCACCCCCATCGACAGCAGCAGGCTGCGGATCGGCCGCTCGCCAAAGCCCCAGGTGATGAAGCTGATGAACTTGGCGGCGCACTTCAGGTAGCACAGCAGGGTGAGCCAGCCTTTCTTGAGCCAGCCGCTGCGCAGCCAGCACTCCTTGAACAGCTCCCTGGGGCTCGCCAGCGACTTCATCTCGTGCAGTTTTTCCTTGTAGTAGCACTCGCCGGCATCGACGGTATCACCCACGCTGGAGAAGAGCCGCTTAGCATTGCGGTAGAGCTTGCTGGCCTCGCTGTGATCGACCCGGCCATTCTCGTTGTAGGCCACCTGCACCTTGTCCAGGTTGGTGTGCTCCATGGTGGCGTCGAAGTTCTTGGCCCGCACGTTGAAGTTTTTCAGCACCGCCCGGGAGGAGTGAAAACGGATTTCCTCGCACTCGATGGTGAAGTCCTGAAACACCCCGTCCTCCAGCGCCAGCTCCCGTTTCTTGGCCCAGGCCCTGTGGTCCCACAGCAGGGAGTCGAACAGATCGAGTCCGATCACCCCGCCGTTGACCCTCACCCCCTTGGCCGAGCAGTGCCACAGATAGACCTTGGAGTTGTTGACGGCGCCATCCAGCGAGAGTTCGTCCAGGCAGGTGAAGTCGAGCAACCGGCCGGAGATGATGGGGCTTTTGAGCTCGACGCCGCCGATGTTGAGCAGCCGGTGCTTGCCCAGCACCTGGGCCTCCCCCTTGTTGTTCTCGGAGACCGACAGCAGGCTCTGCACCCGCTTCACCTCGTCCTTGCCGTGCTTGCCGGCCAGCCACATGCAGTAGGGTTCAAAGCGCGTCTCGGCACGGATCAACCCGCTCTTGCGCAGGGACTCCAGCGCGCTCGAGGCGGTCTCATAGAGCCTGATCTTGTCGTCGCTCATGTAGAGGCACAGGCTCAGCACGCAGCGGGAGCTGATGAAGCGGGCGATGCCGATCTGGAAGATCACCTGCTTGTCGATCTTCTGCTCCGTCATCCAGTCGTCGAAATGGGGCAGCGACGCCACCAGCAGATCCCAGATCAGGGGATAGTCGTTGGCCCGGCGCCACTCGTTGAACTGTTCGGGGGAAAGCTGCCACAGCTCTGTTGCATTCATGGATGACCTCGCTCAAGAAACGGTTCCGCTTGCCTGCACCGGGCCTGGTACCCGATAAGCCTGCATGACCCGAACCGGGCAGGAGACGGACTCAGCAAGCCATCATACTAGCCGAACCGACGAAGTCACTGATGGGGAGGAGACAGGGTGAGCCATGCGACAACTTGGCGCCGGTTGGCCCATTTATTGTCCGCTGTGAGTGCCGGATAGCGGCAAACGGGCAAAGAAAAAGCCCAGCATTGCTGCTGGGCTTTTGGATTGGCTCCTCCTACTGGACTTGAACCAGTGACATACGGATTAACAGTCCGCCGT
>NZ_JASCAS010000012.1:0-25410 GCF_029967615.1 Aeromonas sp. V90_14
CAGGAACCGGCAGCACCCGCCGTCTTGGCGCTGCCCATGACAAACCGGCTGCAGGCACTGGCTGTACTCGCTGCCTTGGTGCTGCCAAGGAGGCTGTATGCACCCGCTGATCATCGTACTGGGGGCGGCTCTGCTGGATATCGGCGCCAACATGGCGATCAACCGCTCGGTTGGTTTTCGTCACAAAGGCTGGGGATTTCTCGGCATCCTGCTGGTGCTGTGTGCCTTCACCCTGCTGTCGGAAGCGGTGAGCACCGGCAAGATCGATCTGGCCGTGGCCTATGCCACCTGGGGTGCCATCGGCATCCTGGGCACCGCCCTCGGCGGCTTGCTGCTGTTTGGCGAGCGGCTCAAGCCCATCGGCTGGCTCGGCATGCTGGTGATGGCCGTCGCGGTGACCCTGCTCACCACCGCCTGATCAGCACCGTCATGCACTGCACGCCATGACAAGAAGCCGCCCGGCTAACCGGGCGGCTTCTGCTCTTTATGGGGTGATGGGGCCCGCGGCAGGCCTGCCTCAGCGGCTCGCTTCGTAGAGCTCCAGCGGCAGGCCGTCGGGGTCGGCGAAGAAGGTAAAGCGCTTGCCGGTCAGCTCATCCACCCGCACCGGCTCCACCTCGACACCATGACTCTGCAGATGGGCGATGACCCGGTCGAGCTCAGCGACCCGAAAGGCCAGGTGGCGCAAGCCGCACGCCTCCGGTCGGGAGGGGCGCAGGGGCGGTGCCGGGAAGCTGAACAGCTCCAGCTGGCTGCCGTCCGGCAACGCCAGATCCAGCTTCCACGACTGGCGCTCCTCGCGCAACGTCTCGGCGATGATGGGCAACCCCAGCACCTGATGGTAGAAGTGGCGCGAGCGCGCATAATCGCTGGCGATGATGGCCACGTGGTGGATGGCATCAAACAGAGGATGTGACATGAGCACTCCGGGCAAGCGGGCAGCCTGGGCTGCCCGCTGCGGTCAGTTGAAGAAACCGTTGAACCAGTTGTCCAGCGCATTGGCCGGGCTGGACACCGGGCTGGCGCAGCTCATGGGCTCGGCCAGTCCGGCCAGCTTGGCCGGTACCTGCAGACTGCCCGGGCAGTCGCTGGTGACCCGGGTGCCGCTGGCACGGGAGAAGCTGGCCCAGCTCACCCCTTGCGGCATGTTCATGGCCAGGCTGTTGACCCCGCGCTGGCTCATGTAGCCGCTGAACAGCTGCAGGGCACCGCTGGCGCCGGTCAGGCCGGCCGGGGTGTTGTCGTCGCGACCGACCCAGATGCTGACCAGCTCGTTGTTGTCGAGCCCGGTGAACCAGGAGTCGCGCAGCTCGTTGGTGGTGCCCGTCTTGGCTGCCATGGTGGCGCCGGGGAACTTGGCACCGAGCGCTCGCGCCGTGCCCTGGCTCACCGTCTTGGTCATGGCGAACAGGGTCAGCCAGCTGGCCTGTTCGTCGGTCACCCGCTTGGCCGCTTCGTCATGCTGATAGAGCTTGCTGCCGTCGCTGTTGACCACCGCCCGGATCGCCGACAGCGGCTGGGTCAGCCCCTGGTTGGCGATGGGCAGGTACATCTGGTTCACCTCCATCGGCGAGAGCGCCACCGCCCCCAGCACCAGCGAGGGATAGGGCTGGATCTCCTGCTCCACCCCCAGCTTGTGCAGGGTGTCCACCACCTTGTCCAGCCCCACCTGCAGCCCCAGATTGACGGTCGGCACGTTGAGGGAGCTGGCCAGCGCATCCATCAGCGGCACGCTCTGGCGGAACTTGCGGTCGTAGTTTTGCGGGGTCCAGATCTGGCCATCCTTGCCGCGAATGCGGATCGGCTGGTCCTTGAGCGGCGTGCCCAGGGTCAGGCCGTTGGAGAGGCCGGTCAGATAGACCGCGGGCTTCACCAGCGAGCCTATCTGGCGACGGGCATCCAGCGCCCGGTTGAAGCCGGCGTAGCGCGGATCCCGGCCGCCCACCATGGCCACCACCTCGCCCTTGTGCCAGTCGGAGACCACCATGGCCGCCTCCAGCTTCTTCTTGCCGCGCAGCTTCTCGATCTGGGCCAGACCCGACTCCACCGCCTGCTCGGCGGCGTGCTGGGCGATGGGATCCAGACTGGTGAAGATCTTGAGGCCGGACTGCTTGAGCAGATCCGGGCCGAAGCGGCTCTGGATCTCCCGCTTGAGCAGGCCCATGAAGGCCGGGGTGCGGCCATAGCTCATCTGGCCGCGGGTGATGATGCCGAGCGGCTGCTTGCTGGCCAGTTCATACTCGGCCGGTTGCAGGCTGCCGTGATCCATCAGCAGCTTGAGCACCAGATCGCGGCGCGCCTTGGCCCGCTCCGGGAAGCGCCAGGGATCGTAATAGGAGGGGCCCTTCACCATGCCCACCAGCAGGGCCACCTGATCGATGTCCAGCTCGTTGACCGGAATGCCGAAGTAGAAGTAGGAGGCGAGCCCGAAGCCATAGACCCCCTGGGAGAAGTTCTGCCCCAGATAGACCTCGTTGAGGTAGGCCTCCAGGATCTCGTCCTTGCTGTAGCGATAGTCGATCAGCACCGCCATGTAGGCTTCCTGCGCCTTGCGCCACAGGCTGCGCTCCCGGGTCAGGAAGAAGTTCTTGGCCAGCTGCTGGGTCAGGGTACTCCCCCCCTGCACGGTGCGCCCCGCCAGCAGGTTGGCCGCCATGGCGCGCATGATGGCCACCGGCGAGACGCCGCCGTGCTGGTAGAAGTCGCGATCCTCGGTGGTGAGCAGGGTGATCAGCAGGCTGTCCGGCACCTCGGCGATGCGTACCAGCAGGCGGTCTTCCCGATCCTCAGTGTTGAGGCGATCGAGCAGCACCGGGTCCATCTGGGCGTAGCCGAGCTGACGCTGGTTCTCCAGCGACTGGATCCCCTCCAGCCGCGCGCCGTTGAAGGTGAGGCGCAGGCCACGGGCGGCATCGGCCCCATCATGGAATTCGAATGGCCGGCGAATAAGCTCGATGCGGTTGCCGCTCACGGCATACTCGCCCGGGGTATGGGGCTGGCGCACCTGCTTGTAGCTCAGCATGTTGAGCTCGCGCAGCATCTGGGCCTGGGAGAGGCGCTGGCTGGGATAGAGTTCCAGCGGCCGGCTGTAGACCATCACCGGCAACTGCCACTTCTCGCCATCGAAGCGTTCACGCACCTTGGTATCGAGGTAGATGCCAAACACCACCATGAAGGCCGCTCCCACCAGGGAGAGCTTGAAGCCCAGCCAGAACAGCGTGCGCCAGATGGTGCGTTTGGGCGCCGCCTTCTTGGGGGTGCGCTTGCGTCGTTGCGTTGCCATAAATCCTCTTTGCTTTCCTTTCTACTTGTTATGTCGCGTTCGCGAACGTCCGATCAGACTTGGCCAATCGAACCTACAACCCCATCTTCTTCTTGGTGACTCTGGTCGGCATCGCCTCCAGCGGGTTATCCGGCCAGTAGTGGCGGGGGTAGCGTCCCTTCATCTCTTTCTTCACCAACTCGTAGGAGCCGGCCCAGAAGGCGGCCAGATCGGCGGTGATCTGCAGCGGCCGCTGAGCCGGGGAGAGCAGCTCCACCACCAGCGCCACCCGACCATCGGCCACGCACGGGGTCGCGGCCTGGCCGAACATCTCCTGAATGCGCACCGGGATCACCGGCGCCTGACCCGGCTGATAGCGGATCCGCACCCGGCTGCCGGTCGGCGCGCTAAAGTGGCCGGGCAGCGCCTCGTCCAGCCGCTTGGGCAATGGCCAGGGCAGCGACTGGCGCAGGATGTCGCTCATATCGAGCTTTTTCAACTGCTCCAGCCGGGTCATGCCGCTCACCGCCGGCAGCAGCCACTGCTCGAGGTCGGCCAGCAGGCTCGCCTCGTCCATGGCCGGCCACCCTTCGTCGGGCAACCAGTCACGGGCGCAGCGCAATCGGGCCAGCAGCCCCTCGCTGGCATCATCCCAGGGCAGCACATGCAGCCCCTTGCGCCGGATGCCCTGCAGCAGGCAACGCCCCTTCTGTTCATCGGAGAGATCGGTCAGCGGCCGCTGGCTCAGCACCAGCTCGCCGAGCACCTGCTGGCGTTCAGCCCGCACCCGCTCTTCACGCTCGTCCCAGTCGAACCACTGGCGCTCGCTCACCAGCTCGGGCAGCTGGCGCACCAGCTCATCCAGCTCTATCGGTTCGGCGATGAAGATGCGGCTGCCGCGCTCGTTCTGGCCCATCTCGATGGCAATGAGCGCCCCCTGCCCCTGACAGGGGTGACCTTCTACCAGATCGCAGCTCACCCCGCCACTGAGCTGATAGCGGCTGCCGCTGCGCAGCTTGCCGATGCGATCGGGCCAGGCGAGGGCGCACAGCAGCCCCAACCATTGCCCCTGCGCACCGGCGGGGCGAGTGCCGAGCCGCTCGAACCAGCGGGCCGCACTCTGGCGCAGGGCCCCCTGGCGGCGGTGGAACAGCACGGAGAGGCGCTCCGATCCTCGCAGATCTTCTTCCAGCAGCGCCACCAGGAAAGCCGCATCGGCGACAATCCCTGTCAGACCTTCCGCCTCCAGCTCGCGCGCGCGCAGCAACATGCGGGCAAGCCGGGGATGGGTACCGAAGGCCGCCATGGCACGGCCGGCCGGGGTAAGTTGTTGCTCACCCTCCGGCTTCATGGCGCCGAGGCTCACCAGCAGTCGCTGGGCACTGGCGACGGCGGCGGCCGGCGGCATGTCCAGCAGCGGCAGCTCTTCGACCCTTGCCCCCCACTGGGCGGCGTCCAGCAACAGACCGGTCAGCTCCTGGGTAAGGATGTCGGGCGGGCTCTGCTCGGCGAGGCGCTCCTGCACCTCGCTGCTCCAGAGCCGGTAGCAGACACCGGGGCCGAGACGACCGGCGCGGCCCGCCCGCTGGGTGGCGGAGGCTTTGGCGATGGGACGGGTCTCCAGCCGGGTGACGCCGCTCTTGATGTCGAAGGAGGCGCGCCGCTCCAGCCCGCTGTCGACCACCACGGAGATCCCCTCGATGGTGAGCGAGGTCTCCGCCACATTGGTGGTGAGCACCAGCTTACGGCGCCCCGCAGGTGCCGGCTCGATGGCCGCCTGCTGGGCCGCCATGTCGAGGCGGCCGTAGAGGGGGGCGAGGGTCACCTCGTCCGGCAGCCGCCCTTCCAGCCACTGCGCCAGCCGCTCGATCTCCCCCTGGCCCGGCAGAAACACCAGCAGGCTGCCGGCGTGGGCGGCCAGCGCCTCCAGCACCACGGCGCCGACCTGGGGTTCCAACCACTGCTGGCGATTGGCGGGGCGGTAGTGGTAGTCGATGGGAAAACCGCGCCCCTCGGAGCAAACCACCGTGGCCTCCGGCAAAAGCCGCTCCAGCGCCATGCCGTCCAGGGTGGCGGACATCACCAGCAGCTTGAGATCATCGCGCAATCCCTGCTGGCTCTCGATGGCGAAGGCCAGCGCCGTATCTGCGTGCAGGCTGCGCTCGTGGAACTCATCGAAGATGACCAGGGAGACGCCGGTGAGCTCAGGATCCTGCTGCAGCATCCGGGTCAGCACCCCTTCGGTGACGATCTCGAGCCGGGTGGCAGAACTGGTGCGGCTCTCGCCACGCACCCGCAAGCCGATGCGCTCGCCCACCTTCTCCCCGAGCTGGCGCGCCAGAAAGCCCGCGATGTTGCGCGCTGCCAGGCGTCTGGGCTCCAGCATGATGATGCGACCGGGCAGCCGGTCCTGGCGCACCAGCTCCAGCGGCAGCAGGGTCGATTTGCCCGCGCCGGGGGGCGCCTGCAGGATCACGCTGGCATGGTTGTCGATGGCGGCAAAGAGTGCGGGCAGCACCGACACTATGGGGAGGGAAGACAAAGGGATCTGCACCTTCTTGTTGCAAGTCGTAAAGCGGCGCCTATTCTGCCACAGCCTGGCCGGCCACCGTGAGCGGATGTCGGCCGGCGAGACAGGATGCAGTGGCTGCCCTAGAATGGGCCACCCTGTCTGCATGAAAGAGGCATGCTCACCCGAATGGCCAAACTCTTCTTTGCCCTGCCCGCCGAGGCGCTGGCATCCGATCTCGTCGCCTGGCGCGACCAGCTGCCCTGGCCGGGTCAACCGGTGCCCGCCGCCAATCTCCACCTGACGCTGGCCTTCCTCGGCGAAGCGGATCAGCTCACCACCACCCGCCTGATGGCCGCCGTCGAGCGCCAGCACTGCCCGCCGCTCACCATAGCACTCAATGAAACCGGCTGGTTCGGCCGCGCCAAGGCCGCCTGGGTTGGCCCGACGGAGTGGCCCAACGAGCTCACCGTGCTGGCCAGGGCGCTGCGTCGCCACGGCGAGAAGCTGGGGCTTGGCAACGGCGAACAGGGCTATCGCCCCCACGTCACCCTGTCGCGCAAGGCGAGCGAACCGCCGGCCGCCTTGCCCGCCCCCGATTTCGTGCTGCAGGCCGACCGCTTCTGCCTCTATCAATCCCTCTCCACCCCGGACGGGGTGCGCTACGAGCCCCTCGCCTGCTGGCCGCTGCGGGCCAGAGAGAAAATGGCATCCTGACCGGCGGCCATGCCCAGACTCATCGATTAAGAGAGCCATACCATGATCTTCGATCCCCCCCTGCAATCCGGGCAGCTGGTCTCCCGTTACAAGCGCTTCCTGACCGACGTGCAACTCGACAACGGCGAGGTGATCACCATCCACTGCGCCAATACCGGCGCCATGACCGGCTGCGCCGAGCCGGGCACCCGGGTCTGGTACTCCACATCAAGCAACCCCAAGCGCAAGCTGCCCCACAGCTGGGAGATCGCCGAGAGCCCGGCCGGTCACTTCATCTGTGTCAACACGGCCCGCGCCAACCAGCTGGCCCGGGAGCTGATCGAGCAGGATGCCCTCGCCCCGCTGCGCGGCTATGCCAGGCTGCGCACCGAGGTGAAATACGGCGAAGAGAACAGTCGCATCGATCTGCTGCTGGAAGATGACCACCGGCCGGCCTGTTATATCGAGGTGAAATCGGTGACCCTGCTCGACGAGCGGGAGCAAGCCGGCATGGGCTACTTCCCCGATGCGGTCACCACCCGTGGCGCCAAGCACTTGCGTGAATTAATGGCCATGAAGGCGGCAGGCCACAGAGCCGTACTGTTATTTATGGTTTTGCACTCCGGAATCGTGAGAATGCGCCCGGCAGCGCATATAGATCCGCACTATAGTCTGCTTATTGAGCAAGCAATTACGGCAGGGGTTGAAATTTTATGCTATCGACCCCATGTTGGGGTGCAGAGCATGGTGGCCCAAGATTTTATCCCGTTTGAATCTTGTCACCTGCTACCCGAGGGCAGCGAATAAATGTTGGAGTGGGTAACATTATTGGTACGGCTTGTTTGCCTCCAAGTTACCCTTCTGCTATAGATGTCGCCCTCAATTTATGGATGGCACGGGTAGCGTGCTGAATTAGGAGACAGGGCATGCCAACAGGCGAAAACAGGAAATCTCTGGGCCCCCTGGCCATTGCGGGTGTGGCGCCTTACCAGGAAAAACCGGGTGAGGAGTACATGAATGACCAACAAAAGGCACATTTTCGCAAGATCCTGGGAGCCTGGCGCAACCAACTGATGCAGGAAGTTGACCGCACCGTTGACCATATGAAGGATGAGGCTGCCAACTTTCCGGATCCCGTGGATCGCGCCGCGCAAGAAGAAGAGTTCGCTCTTGAACTGCGTACCCGCGACCGTGAGCGCAAGCTGATCAAGAAGATCGAGAAAACCTTGCTGCTGCTCGAAGACGATGACTTCGGTTACTGCGAACACTGCGGTATCGAGATCGGTATCCGCCGTCTGGAAGCCAGACCCACCGCCGACCTCTGTGTCGACTGCAAGACCCTGGCTGAAATCAAGGAAAAACAGATGGCCGGTTGATACCGACCTCTGGCATAACTGAAAAAAGGGAGCTCGCGGGCTCCCTTTTTTATTGAGCTTTTGGCCGGGCCGTCCCAGAATGCAGCCTCAATGTCCCGTTTGCCCGAATCCGCATGCCCGTGAATACCACCCCTTCATCCCAGACCCGCCCTTATATCGGCCGCTTTGCCCCCTCCCCCTCAGGCCCGCTTCACTTCGGCTCCCTGATCGCGGCGCTCGGCAGTTTCCTGCAGGCCAGGGCACGGCAGGGGCGCTGGCTGGTGCGCATCGAAGATATCGATCCGCCACGGGAGATGGCGGGGGCCGCCCCGCTCATTTTGCAGACGCTGGAGGCCCATGGTTTGCAGTGGGATGGCGAGGTGATGTACCAGAGCCGGCGCCACGGCCGCTATGACGAGATCATCGACCAGCTCTACCGGGCCGGCGATCTCTACTGGTGTCGTTGTACCCGGCGTGAAATCATGGCCAGCGGCGGCTTTTACAACGGTCACTGCCGCCCCCTTGGTCTCACGGCGGAGGGTTGTGCCGCCCGCGTACGCCAGCACCACCCGGTGTACGATTTCGAGGATGGGCTGCAGGGCCGCATTGCGGTGCCGGCGGCGCTGGCCGAGGAAGATTTCATCGTGCGCCGGCGCGATGGGCTCTATGCCTACAACCTGGCGGTGGTGGTGGACGACATGGATTGCGGCATCACCGAGATAGTGCGCGGTGCCGATCTGCTGGAGCCGACGGTGCGCCAGATCGCCCTCTACCAGACCCTGGGCGCCCCCGTGCCCGCCTGGGTGCATCTGCCGCTGGCGGTGCAGGCCGATGGCAACAAGCTCTCCAAGCAGAACCACGCGCCGGCGCTGGCACAGGACGAGGTGCGCCCGGCCCTGTGGCAGGCGCTGCACTTTCTCGGCCAGTGCCCGCCCCCCGAGCTGATGGCGAGCCGGGTGGACGAGATCATCGACTGGGGCATAGCCCACTGGCAGCTGGCCCGGGTGCCTGCCAGCGAGAAGATCCAGCTGGCTGATTACTGAATCGCGCAGGCAATTTTGGTTTGATTGAACGTAAATCGCCGCTGTTGGCCGTGATTTTACCGGGATGATCCGCTTCAAACGAGATCAATTACCAGCACGGTTTTTCATTTGGTTAGGCGTGAGCGATGGGAATAGACCGCTATTTTTCCCGGCCGCGCCCTCTCAAACGAGATCAATTGCCAGCACGGTTTTTCATTTGGTTAGGCGTGAGCTATGCGCAGGTAGACCGCTATTTTTTGGCTCGGTTTGATTCAAATGAGCTGAAGTAGCCACATGGTTTTTCATTTGTGCAGGCGTGAGCTATGATAGGCCGCTATTTTTTTGGCCTCCCGTCAATTTGAAGTCATAACGAGGTGTACCATTTTTTCCCAGATCGCAAACTTTTGCCGCAAAGTGCTCGGCAAGGAAGACGGCGAGCAGTCGGTGGAGTCCCCCATTCCGGCCCGTATCGCCGGGCAACGTCGTACCTTGAGCCGTGACCAGCACCCGATTTCGCGCAAAGAGATCAGCGAGAATGCACTCAAGGTGCTCTATCGCCTGAACAAGGGCGGCTACGAAGCCTACCTGGTCGGCGGCGGAGTCCGGGATCTGCTGCTCGGGAAGACGCCCAAGGATTTCGACATCGCTACCGATGCGACGCCGGAGCAGATCAAGTCACTGTTCAGCAACTGCCGCCTGATCGGCCGCCGTTTCCGGCTGGCCCACATCGTCTTTGGTCGTGACGTGATCGAAGTGGCCACCTTCCGCGGTCACCACCATCAGGTCAATACCAGCAAACATGTGTCGGCCCAATCCGATGAAGGCATGCTGCTGCGCGACAACGTCTACGGCACCATCGAAGAGGATGCCGAGCGTCGCGACTTTACCGTCAACGCCCTCTACTACAGTGCCAAGGATTTCACCCTGCACGATTTCGAGGGCGGGCTGGAAGACCTGGCCGAGCGCAAGCTGGAGCTCATTGGCGATCCCGAGACCCGCTACCGCGAAGATCCGGTGCGGATGCTGCGCGCCGTGCGCTTCGCCGCCAAGCTGGACATGACCATCAGCCCGCGCACCGCCGCCCCCATCAAGGAGCTGGCGCCGCTGCTGCAGGATATTCCGGCGGCCCGCCTGTTCGAGGAGACCCTCAAGCTGTTCCTGGCTGGCGATGGCCTGGCCACCTACAAGCTGCTGCGCGAATACGGCCTGTTCCAACAGCTGTTCCCGCAGGTGGCGGCGCTGTTTACTCCGCACGGCAACTCGCCCTACGAGCAGTTCATCGAGCAGGCGCTGATCGATACCGACACCCGGGTACGGGAAGACAAGCGCGTCACCCCCGCCTTCCTCTACGCCACCCTGTTGTGGGGCTGTGTCGAGGCCCGCGGCCGGGTGCTGGAGAACGAGAGCGGCCTGCCCTGGTATGACGCCTTCATGCTGGCGATCAACGAGGTGCTGGACAACCAGGTGCGGATCATCGCCGTCCCGCGCCGCTTCACCACCGATGTGCGCGACATCTGGGCCCTGCAGCAGCGGCTGACCCGCCGTCAGGGCCGCCACCCCGAGCGGGCCATGGAGCATCCCAAGTTCCGCGCGGCGTTTGATTTCCTGTTGCTGCGCAACCGGGTCGAGCGCGGTCTGGGCGAGCTGGCCAGCTGGTGGGAACGCTACGTGGAATCCAATCCGGACGTGCGCCCGCAGCTGCAACGGGAGGCGACCCGCCGCCCGGCAAGCGGTGAGCGCGGTCAGGCCGGTGAGGCCCGCAGAAACGATGGCGAGAAGCGCAGCAGCAACAGCCGCAACCGTCGTCGCCCCCGTCGCCGCAAACCGAAAGCGGCCGAGTGACAACTGACGTGATGACCGAGGTCTTCATCGCCATTGGTTCCAACCTGTCTGACCCGCTCGGTCAGGCTCGTCGCGCCGTCGCCGCTCTGGCAAGGTTGCCGGGATCCGTGCTGGTGCAGGCCTCGTCGCTTTACAGCAGCCGCCCCATGGGCCCTGCTGACCAGCCGGACTACGTCAATGCCGTGGCCCGGCTCAACACCCGGCTGACGCCGCTGGCGCTGCTGGATCAACTACAAAGCATCGAGCTGGAACAAGGACGTGTGCGCAAGGATGAGCGATGGGGGCCGAGAACCCTGGATCTCGATCTGCTGCTGTTTGGCGATCAGATCATCAGGCATGAACGCCTCATCGTTCCCCATTACGGCATGAAGGAGCGGGAGTTCGTGCTGCTGCCCCTGGCCGAGATTGCACCCGCTCTGGTGCTGCCTTGCGGCACCCCACTCGCAGAACTGGTTGCCCGCTGCCCGCACAATGATCTTGCCATCATTGCCCCCGGTGCAGACGAACAGGAGCCTCTATGAGCAAGATCACCACCACCAACCTGCTGAAGATGAAGCAGGAAGGCCAACGAATCACCGCCATCACCGCCTATGATGCCACCTTTGCCAAGCTGTTCGACGACGAGGGCGCCCACGTGCTGCTCATCGGCGACTCGCTGGGCATGGTGCTGCAGGGGGGTCAGGATACCCTGGGCGTCAGCATGGATGAGATGGTCTATCACACCCGTTGCGTGGTGCGCGGCACCACCAATGCACTGGTGGTGACCGACATGCCGTTCATGAGCTATGCCACGCCGGAGCAGACCTATCAGAACGCAGCCCGACTGATGGCGGCCGGTGCCCGCATGGTGAAGATGGAAGGCGGCGACTGGCTGTGCGACTCCATTCGCCACCTGACCCGCAACGGCGTGCCGGTGTGCGGCCACCTCGGCCTCACCCCGCAATCCGTGCACGTATTCGGCGGCTTCAAGGTGCAGGGGCGCGACGAGTTCCAGGCCCAGGAGATCTACCGTCAGGCCCTCGAACTGCAGGCTGCCGGCATCCAGTTGCTGGTGCTCGAATGCGTACCCACTTCGCTGGCAGAGCGCATCAGCAAGGCGCTGCGCATTCCGGTGATCGGCATCGGTGCCGGCCCCGCCACCGACGGCCAGATCCTGGTGATGCACGATGCCTTCGGCATCACCTCCGGCTATGTGCCCAAGTTCACCAAGAACTTCCTGGCCGAGACCGGCGACATGCGCGCCGCCATCCGGCTCTATGTGAAGCAGGTGAGCGAAGGCACCTTCCCGGGCCCGGAACACTGCTTCAACTGATCCGATAGCGTGACGAGAGCGGGGGCCTGCGCCCCCGCTTCGCCCTCTGGTGCTGACTGAGCAACCCGTCTCTTGATGACTCATCCCAAGGTGACCTGTCGATGATGCTGCCCGTTGCCACTCCTCTCTTACCCATGCGGGCCCATACCGCCCGCCTCTCTTTGATCTTATCGAAGGTGAACTGCTGATGTTGGTCGTTAACAATCCCGCCGCTCTGCGTGAACAGATCGGCCAATGGCGCCGTGAAGGGCTCACAATCGCATTCGTGCCCACCATGGGCAACCTGCATCAGGGCCATCTGACCCTGGTGAAAGAGGCACACCACCACGCCGACAAGGTAGTGACCAGCATCTTCGTCAACCCGATGCAGTTCGACAAGGCCGAGGATCTCGCCAACTACCCGCGCACCCTGGAGCAGGACTGCGCCGCGCTGGAAGCAGCCGGGGTAGACATGGTGTTCACGCCGACCCCGGAGATCATGTATCCACAGGGGCTCGCCAGCCACACCTTCGTCGAGGTGCCGGGCCTCTCCGGTCTGCTGGAGGGGGCGCTGCGTCCGGGACACTTCCGCGGTGTCAGCACCGTGGTCACCAAACTGTTCAATCTGGTGCAGCCGGATGTGGCCTGCTTCGGCCAGAAGGATTTCCAGCAGCTGGCGCTCATTCGCAAGATGGTGGCCGACATGGCGATGCCCATCCAGATCGTCGGCGTGCCCACCGTGCGGGCCGAGGACGGGCTGGCGCTCTCCTCGCGCAACGGCTACCTGACCGCGGCCGAGCGGGCCCTGGCCCCCGAGCTCGCGCGCACCATGAACTGGATCGCCGAGCAGATTGAAGCGGGTGACCATCACCTGCCCTCCCTGGTGGCCCAGGCCAGCCAGCGCCTCGACAAGGCCGGTTTTCGGACCGACGCCATCGACATCGTCGATGCCGCCACCCTGGAAGCGGCCACCGACCAGAGCGAGCAGCTGGTGATCCTGATGGCGGCGTATCTCGGCAAGGCCCGCCTCATCGACAACCGGGTGGTGACGCTGGCCCGCCCCTGAGCCGCAGCGCCACTGACAACAAAGCCCGCATGTGCGGGCTTTGTTGTTTCTGGGCGTTTCCTGCCTACTCGGCGGTAACCGGGTAACCCGCCCCTTTCCAGGCGAAGATGCCGCCCGGCACCCGATAGACCTGCTGATAGCCCTGGGTGACCGCCCAGGCGGCCCCGTTGTGGCTGCGGCCACACTTGACGAAGCCGCAGTAGAACACCACCGGACGGGTCTTGTCGTCCCCCAGCAGGGCCAGCAGCTGCTCGGGCGTGCCGCTCCCCTCGACGATCTGGCTCCAGTCATCGCCGGACTTGGCCTCCTTCACGAAGGCAAAATTCTTGGCCCCCTGGATGTGCTCCTTCTTGTAGGAGTCCTCGAACGGCATGGTGTCGATGATCACCAGTGCCTCGCCTTTATCCATCCGGGTTTTCAGCTCGGCCACGGTCAGCAGCTGATAGCCCCCCTGCTGGGTCTCCTGGGAGAGCTGTACCGCCGCCTGCTCCAGCTTGGTCTCCTGCTCGAACTGGTTGTCGCCACAGCCACCAAGGGCAAAGCTGGCCGCAATCAGCGTGGCCATCAGGGTGCGGGATTGCAATCTCATCATGTCACTGCTCCTTTGGAACGGTCAAAACGGGGCGGGAGTGGCGCAGCAAGGCGCCCGCAAGCGTCAACAGCAGCAGATCCCGCACGAGGGCCTGTGGCAGCGAGCCGAGATCAGCCCTGCCCAGACAGCCGCAAGAGATGTCGAGTCCGATGGCGATGCCATAGCCCAACACCGGAATAAACAGGGCCAAGAGGGCCACCACCAACCAGAGCCCCCAGCGTCGGTTGGCAATCACCGCGAGCCCGGCGCAGAGCTCCAGCCCGACAAGCCCCCAGACGGCAAGGGGAATGAACGGCGACCAGAGCAGGCCGAAGGCGCCGATCTGCTCGGCGAACAGCTCCGGCACCGCCAGCTTGAACCCGGCGGAGGCGACGAAGAATCCCCCCAGCGCCAACCTGGCCAGCACCCGCAGATAAACGGCCACGGGATAGCTCTTTATCATCCATGCCCCCCACTGCCAACTCCCCGAGCAGGCGCCACCATGCCCTAGTCGGCGGCCGGATAGCGGGCCAGTTCGCAATACTCACCGTCTTCATCACAACGAAAAACGGCGGCGGTTTCGCCGCGCTGGCACCACTGCTGCCACTCGTCTGGCGGGCAGTGCAGGCGGATGGCGAGGCCGCAGCCGGCACTGAGCCGGCGCGGTACGTCGCAGACCCGAAAGGCGTGGGGCTGCTGCTCCAGCCGCTTGCGCAGCCTGAGCGTGCCGAGGGTGGAGTGGAACAGGTAGAGGAACTCTGCGTTCATGATTTGCCTCCCGTGCGGGCGCGTGCACCGAACAGGGCCGCCCCCAGCGCACCGGCAAACTGGGCGTCCGGGTGGGTGGCCACGTCGCAGCCCAATCCTTGCGCCAGATAGTGGCGGAAGGTGGCGCAGTGGCTGACGCCGCCGGTAAAGAGCACGGTCGGTCTGGCACCGAGGCGGCCGATGAAGTTGGCACTGCGCCGGGCCATGGAGCGGACGATGCCGGCCAGAATCGACTCGGCGGGAATGCCCGCCGAGCGCAGGCTGATCGCCTCCGACTCGGCAAACACGGTGCACATGCTGCTGATGTCGTGGGGCTCGGCCCCTTCCAGCAGCTCGTCGAGCTGCTCGACCCGCGCCCCCAGGGTGCGGGTGATCACCTCGAGAAAGCGACCGGTACCGGCGGCGCACTTGTCGTTCATCAGAAAGTCGGTGAGGTTGCCCTCGCCATCGAGCTGGATCACCTTGCTGTCCTGGCCGCCGATGTCGATAACGGTGTGCACCGACGGGCAGAGCAGGCGCGCCCCCAGCCCGTGGCAGGAGATCTCGGTGACCCGCCGATCGGCGAACGACGCCAGATCGCGGCCATAACCGGTCAGGGTCAGATGGGGGCGCTCTGGCAGCTCGGCCGAGAGCGTCTCCCAGCCTTGCTCGATGGCGGCCAGCGGACGAAAGGGGGTCGGCACCAGAAAGCGGCGGACGATGCGCCCGCCCTCTCTGTGGTCGAACAGGATCCCCTTGGTCGCGGTGGAGCCCGAGTCAATCCCGATGGTGAGTGACACGGCGCCTCCTCACAGCATTTCGATAAAGGCCGCCAGCCGGGTGGCCAGCTGTCCCTTGTCGGCGCTGGAGTAGTCGGTCTCCACCGCCATGTAGGGGATGCCGTGGCGATCGCGCACGTGGCGCTTGATGGCGAGCGACTCCACCGCATAGGTGTGACAAGCCTGCAGGATCACGTCGATCACCCCGTCCGCCTGATACTCCTCCACCATCTGGCTCAGCAGATTCATGCGCTGGTGGTTGGGGGAGATGCAGGAGCAGCCGATGGCCAGATACTTGTCGGTCAGGGCATCGAACAGATCGCCCTCCTCGCTGACGCACTGCTCGGTCGCCTTGGCACCGGTGCAGTTCTCGTAGCCCACCACCCAGCCGCCGTGCTCCTCGATGAGGCGCACCACCTTGTCGGCGGCGCCACCGATGGGGCAGCCGGTGATGAGGATGCGCGGACGGGCATCGAGCCGTTTGCCGTCGGCATACTCGGCCTTGATGCGGCGGGTCATCTCCTGCAGCTCGCCGATGAGCTGCTCCTTGTCGAAGCGGAAGGTGGCGCCATAGACCACCTTGAGGATGTCGGTACCGCTCAGCGCCGGCGGATTGAGCTGACCCAGCCGGTAGAAGTCGGCCAGCGCGCGGCGCTCGCGGTTCTTCAGCACGATGGCGTCGCGCAGCGCCTGCTCGCTGATGGGGTTGCCGAACTGCTGCTCCAGCAACGCCTTGAAGCGGACGATCTCGCTGCGCCACAGGGTGCGGGAGGCCTCGTCATCGGCGCGGTTGGGCAGCTGCATCACATGCACCGCTTTGAACTCGGCCATGTACTCGTACATCTTCTTCTTGCCGTCGCAGGTGGTTTCCCCCACCACCAGATCGGAGAAGTAGAAGTAGGGGCACTTGTCGGTCTTGCCGAAACCGTAGCTGCTCTTGATCAGCGGGCAGAGGTTGCGGGGCAAGTCTTTCTCGGCCTCCTCGATGGTCTCGTCGCTGGTGGAGCAGAGCGATACCACCACGGCACCGGCGGCCATCGCCACCTCCTGCGGCATGAAGGTGCAGTAGGTGCCGACCAGGGGGATCTGTCGCTCCTTGAGTGCCATCACGGCCAGAAAGCCCTGACGGCGGGCATCTGAAAAACTGTCAAAAATGGCTGGCAACTCGGTGATCAGTGACATAGGCGATCCTGCCCTGGTGAGAAAAAGAAGAGACGGAGGGCCCCCATAGTGCAGACCTTCCAACCGCGGGAATTATACCTTTGGGGGTAATCTGAAAATTGCGGTGGATCACAAGGTGTCAGATAAAACCTTGATAAGAGGGTGGTTATTGACCCTGTTCGAGATAGGGTCAGCGCAGGAGAGGGAAAAGAGGCGACAAAAAAACGGGCACCCCAGGGTGCCCGTTGCATTGCATCAGTGGCGCAGCCCGGTGCCGCGGGAGATGAGCCACCAGGCCAGACCGTAGAGGGCCACGATGAAGCCGATGATGATGAGATAGGCGGTGCCGAGCGGCACGTCGGAGATCCCGAGGAAACCGTAACGGAACGCGTTCACCATGTAGATGATCGGGTTCACCTGGGAGACTCCCTGCCAGAAGGGTGGCAGCAGGCTGATGGAGTAGAACACTCCCCCCAGGTAGGTGAGCGGCGTCAGCACGAAGGTGGGGATGATGCTGATGTCGTCGAAGGTCTTGGCAAACACCGCGTTGATGAGGCCGCCCAGCGAGAAGAGGATGGCGGTCAGCAGCACGGTGAAGCAGACGCTGAACAGGTGGTGGATCTGCAGCGGCACGAAGAACAGCGACACCAGGGTGACGATGAGGCCGACACAGAGGCCACGCGCCACGCCACCGCCCACGTAGCCGGCGATGATGACGTAGTTGGGCACCGGCGCCACCAGCAGCTCCTCCACGTTGCGCTGGAACTTGGCGCTGAAGAAGGAGGAGGCGACATTGGAGTAGGAGTTGGTGATCACCGACATCATGATGAGGCCGGGCACGATGAACTCCATGTAGCTGAAGCCCCCCATGTCACCGATGCGGCCGCCGATGAGGTTGCCGAAGATGACGAAGTAGAGGCTCATGGTGATGGCGGGCGGCACCAGGGTCTGGATCCAGATCCGGGTGAAGCGGCTGATCTCCTTGGCCAGAATGCTCTTGAAGGCGATGTAGTAAGTGGTCAGGTTCATGCTTTTCTCCCCTCCTCGACCAGGGTGACGAACAACTCTTCCAGCCGGTTGGCCTTGTTGCGCATGCTCAATACCTGCACCTGCTGGCTCGACAGCTGCTCGAACAGGCTGTTGAGGGACTGGCTCTTGTCCAGATCCACCTCCAGGGTGCGTTCGTCCTGCATGCGGCCGTTGAACTCGGGCACGTTCGGCACGGCGGAGCCCGGCGCCAGATCCAGCATGAAGGTCTCGCGGCCCAGCTTGCCCAGCAGATTCTTCATGCTGGTGTTCTCGATCAGGCGGCCCTTGTCGATGATGCCGATGTTGCGGCATAGCATCTCGGCCTCTTCCAGATAGTGGGTGGTGAGGATGATGGTGACGCCCTGCTCGTTGAGATCCTTGAGGAAACTCCACATGGAACGGCGGATCTCGATGTCCACCCCGGCGGTCGGTTCGTCGAGGATCAACAACCTGGGCTCGTGCATCAGGGCGCGGGCGATCATCAGCCGGCGCTTCATGCCGCCGGAGAGAGTGCGGGCCGGCATGTCGCGCTTGTCCCACAGGTCGAGCTGGCGCAGGTACTTCTCGGCACGGATCTTGGCCTCGGCCCGCGGCACGCCATAGAAGCCGGCCTGATGGGTGACTATCTGGATCACCTTCTCGAACTGGCTGAAGTTGAACTCCTGCGGCACCAGCCCGAGCTGGGCCTTGGCCTCTTCCAGGTGAGTGTCGATGTCGTAGCCGAACACCTTCACCTTGCCGGCGCTCTTGTTCACCAGCGAGCTGATGATGCCGATGGTGGTGGACTTGCCCGCCCCGTTGGGGCCGAGCAGCGCGAAGAAATCCCCCTGCTTGACGGTGAGATCGATGCCTTTAAGGGCTTCGACGCCCCCCTGATAGGTCTTTTTCAGGCCGCTGATTTCCAGTGCGTTCATTGCAACCCCTGTGATGGCGCATCCCATCTCGAGACAGAAAAGGCGGCCAAGGCCGCCTGCAGACAGAAAATGGCGCTCTGCCACCTCGCCCGTGATATTCCTGAACCTTGCTTACTCTTGCGGTACTACCTTGCCGATGAACTTCAGATTGCGGTACTTCTGGGCATAGTCGATGCCGCAGCCCACCACGAATTCATCGGGAATGGAGAAACCGATCCAGTCTACCGGCACCTGCACTTCGCGGCGGGACGGCTTGTCCAGCAGGGTGCAGATGGCCAGGGATTTCGGCTCGCGCAGAGAGAGGATCTCGCGCACCTTGTTGAGGGTGTAGCCGGTATCGATGATGTCTTCGACGATCACCACGTCCTTCCCTTTGATGTCGTCATCCAGATCTTTGAGGATGCGCACGTCACGGGTGCTGTGCATGCCGGAGCCATAGCTGGAGGCGGTCATAAAATCCAGGGTGATGGGCAGCTGGGTCTGGCGGCACAGGTCGGCCAGGAAGATGCAGGAACCACGCAGCAGGCCGATCATGACCACTTCGTCAGAGCCCTGATAACGGGCGGTGATCTCTTCACCCAATTTGGCGATCCGGGCGGCAACTTCAGCCTCGGAGATCATCACCTCGACAGTGTGTTTCATCACTTACTCCATAATGGCCAAAGCGAATTTGGCCGTTCATTAACGTCAAAACCGATGATTCTACCATTCAAGCCGAAGGGCGTCAGGCATACGTGATGCTTTTATCGGCTTATTTTAATTGATAGAGTTAGCAGGCCCTCGGGCATTATCGGTGACAATACTATAAACACCATAATCAATAACTATTAGATGAAAAAACTATGGAACCACGCGCAGAAATAAGACGTCGAACCCGGCTTTCGCCGGAGGCCCGACGCAATCAATTGATGGAATGTGCCATCGAGGTGTTCTCCCGTCGCGGCATTGGCCGTGCGGGTCACGCCGAAATCGCAGAACAGGCCAAGGTCTCGGTTGCTACCGTGTTCAACTATTTCAACACCCGTGAAGAGCTGGTGGATGAAGTGTTGGCCGAGATCGAACGTTTCGTGCATCAGATGCTGGAACAGGCCTACACCGGCCAGGGCCCGGTCAGCGACAGCATTCGCCGCCACGTGAAGCTGTTTGTCGACGCCGCCTACGATCAGCCTGACCACGCCAGCATCTGGCTGGAGTGGAGCTCATCGGTGCGGGAAGAGGTCTGGCCCCGTTACGCCAAGCTGCTGGACAAGGCTCTGGAGCGCATTGCACCCCACCTGCAACGCGCCATGGATGCCGGTGAGATCCAGAGCGTGCTGTCCGCCCAGGACTTGGCCCGCTCCCTGACCGGTTTTGGTTACGTCATGATGCAGATGATCAATCAGCCACAACGCCCTGACCGGGAAGAAGTGACCGATTTTCTGTTCAAGTACGTGACAGCCCCGATCCAGGTAGCCTAACCCGCTCCGTCAAAATAAAGCGGCGCCGAACTGTTCAGGTCGGCGCCGCTTTTGTTTGTCCGCAATCTCTCAGCTCACCCTTTGGCGTAGCCCCAGCGGCGGGTCAGATCGTGCTCGATCCCCAGATGATCGAGGATCCTCGCCACCATGAAGTCCACCAGATCCGCGATACTTTTTGGCTCATGATAAAAGCCCGGCGCCGCCGGCATGATGGTCACCCCGAGCCGAGCCAGTTTCAGCATGTTCTCCAGATGGATCGCCGAGAAGGGGCTCTCGCGGGGCACCAGAATGAGCTGCCCACGCTCCTTGATCACCACGTCCGCCGCCCGCTCCAGCAGGTTGTCTGAGGTGCCGTTGGCAATGGCCGAGACGGTGCCCATGGAGCAGGGACAGACCACCATCTGTCTGGGCGCCGCCGAACCGGAGGCCACCGGCGAGAACCACTCCTCCTTGCCGCAGGCCACTATCTGCCCCTCGCTGGCGCCATATTGACGACAGAGATAGGCTGAGAGCTCTTTGGGCGAGCCGGGCCACTCCTGCTGCTGCTCGGTCTTGAGCACCACACGAGCCGCCGAGGAGGCGAGCAGGTAGACCCGATAATCCGCCTGCACCAGGCATTCCAGCAGGCGCAGGGCATAAGGGGCGCCAGAGGCGCCGGTCAGCGCCAGGGTGATCGCATTGTTCATAGCTGGCCGTGATAGTCCTTGAGGCGGGCGATCAGCTTGTCATGAATGCCGCCGAAGCCACCGTTGCTCATGATCAGAATATGATCGCCATCGCGGCACTCGGCCACCAACCGGTTGATCAGGGTATCCAGATCGTTGAACACCTTGGCTGGTCGGGTCATGTGGGCGGTCACCTCGCCAAGATCCCAGCCGATGTTGGGCGGCTGGAAGAAGAACACCTCGTCGGCGCCATCAAAGCAGCCGGCCAGCTCCTCCTTGTGGACCCCCAGCTTCATGGTGTTGGAGCGGGGCTCCAGCACCGCCAGGATACGGGCCTTGCCCACCTTGGCGCGCAGGCCGCCGAGGGTGGTCTCGATGGCGGTGGGGTGATGGGCGAAGTCGTCATAGACGCTGATGCCGGCTACCTCGCCTTTGAGCTCCATCCGCCGCTTGGGGGACTTGAACTGGCAGAGCGCCGCAATGCCGTGCTCCACCATCACGCCGGCATGGCGGGCAGCGGCGATGGCCATCAGGCCGTTGTTGACGTTGTGCTCGCCGATGCACTCCCAGTGCACCTCGCCCTGCTTCACGCCGTCCAGCCACACCTCGAAGGCAGAGCCGTCGTCGGCCAGCTTGACCGCCTTCCACTGGGCGTCGTCCTGACCCACCAGCTCCACTTCGCTCCAGCAGCCCATCTTGCGCACAGCAGCCAGGTTCTCGTCCCCCTTGGAGAAAAGCACCCGGCCGTTGCTCGGCACGGTGCGCATCAGATGGTGGAACTGACGCTGGATGGCGGCCAGATCCGGGAAGATATCCGCGTGGTCGAACTCCAGGTTGTTCATTACCAGGGTGCGCGGGTGGTAGTGAACGAACTTGGAGCGCTTGTCGAAGAAGGCGCAGTCATATTCGTCCGCCTCGATGACGAAGAAGGGGGCGGAGCCGAGACGGGCGGAGACCGGGAAATTGCCGGGCACGCCGCCGATGAGAAAGCCGGGCTCCAGCTTGGCGTATTCGAGCACCCAGGCCAGCATGCTGGCGGTGGTGGTCTTGCCGTGGGTGCCGGCGACGGCCAGCACCCAGCGATCCTGCAGCACGTGCTCCAGCAGCCACTGGGGGCCGGAGATGTAGGGCAGATTGCGGTCCAGCACATACTCCACACAGGGGTTGCCGCGGCTCATGGCATTGCCGACTACCACCAGATCCGGGGCCGGATCGAGTTGAGAGGGGTCATAGCCCTCGGTCAGTTCGATGCCCTGTTGCTCGAGCTGAGTACTCATGGGGGGATAGACGTTGGCATCCGAACCGGTCACCCGGTAACCAAGCTGTTTTGCCAACACCGCCAGACCACCCATGAAGGTGCCGCAGATCCCGAGGATGTGAATGTGCATACCGCTTCCTTTCGCAGTAAAGGGAAGTGCGCATTCTAGCAAGGTGACGGCAATTTGGCAGACCCAAGCTGTGCGGTATCCACCAACTCTGTCGCAGTGGCCCTGAAATATGGTCATTTGACGCGACATCGCTATAATATCGGCCTGCAAACTTGACTCCAACACTCAAAGGAAACGTCATGAGCCTGAACCTGGTCCCGGCTGGCAAGAGCCTGCCCGACGACATCTACGTCATCATCGAAATCCCGCAGAATGCCGACCCGATCAAATACGAAGTCGACAAGGACAGCGGTGCCATCTTCGTCGATCGCTTCATGTCTACCCCGATGTTCTATCCGTGCAACTACGGTTACGTGAATGCCACCCTGTCTCTGGATGGTGATCCGGTCGACGTGCTGGTGCCGACTCCTTACCCGCTGCTGGCCGGCTCCGTCATTCGCTGCCGCCCGGTTGGCGTGCTGAAGATGACCGACGAATCCGGTGAAGATGCCAAGATCGTGGCCGTTCCACACTCCAAGCTGACCAAGCAGTACGATCACATCAAGGATGTGAACGATCTGCCCGAGCTGCTGCGCGCCCAGATCCAGCACTTCTTCGAGCGCTACAAAGAGCTGGAAGCAGGCAAGTGGGTCAAGGTTGAAGGCTGGGGCGACAAGGCCGCTGCCGAAGCTGAGATCATCAGCTCTGCCGAGCGTTACGCTGCCAAGTAAGCGTATCTCTCGTAAAAAAGGCGCCTCAGGGCGCCTTTTTTATGGGTTGTTGCGGGCGCTGACCCGGCGTCACACCGGCAGGATCCCCCTGGATATAGATGTCGCGCCCATCCTGTCGATAGGACCGGTAGTAGTCTCCCCCACAGCGATAGCTGCCATCCTGATCGCTCATCAGCTCGCAGTTCACCGGCAGCACTTCCAGCCACTTGATGGCCTGCTGGAAACGCAGCCACTCTTGCCACTCATGCTCCCGCGCCAGCTTGTCCCGCAGGGCAAAGGTATCCGCGCTGGACATCCCCTGATTGACGATGACCGGCCCCGCCGCGGCCGGCAAGGTGGCCAACAGCAGCAACAACGGTGTGATTCGCTTCATGACGGTTTCCTGCATAACTTATTTCCAGAATTAAATTAAAAGCCCGATCAATCTGTTATCAAAATCACAAATGCCAGACTCATCCAAAATCGGCCAGCTCACCTAGTTGTTTATTATCACCCCGAGCAGGATGCACATCATGAAACTGGCACAAGGTCTGTTGTTGAGTCTAGTGTTCGCGTCCATGGCCGGGGCCAACGAGGTCACCCTGAGCTGGCAGTGGCAATCGGCTGACGGCCAGCAGAAGCATCTGCTACTGAACACGGATGAGCGGGTCATCTCCGCCAGCCGCCACGAGATGAGCCTGCTCGATGCCTCCCTCAACTATCCGCTGGAGACCCTCTACTCCTACATCAGCCCGCGGCTCTACAACAGCATCAATCTGATCAATCAGACCAGCCCCGAGACCGCCACCAAGTTTCGCAATCTGGAGCAGGCCTTCACCCTGCACGATGACAGCATGGAGTCGACCCTGTTCTGGCAGGCCTATCAGCAATATCAGGACGATGCCTTTTATCAGATGCGGGTAGTGCCCTGCGTTCATCCCGCCAATCGCAAGCTGCCCTGCGTGCGTCCCAACTATTCGCAGCTGTTCTACCAGTTCAAGGGCGACCTGAGGCCCCTGGCAAAACAGTTCCTGGCCAAGGATCTGGCCACCAGCGTCGGCCTGCTGCAGGAGTGGCTGAGCGGCATTCCGACCCCGCCCGAGCAGATGGACCATTTCGCGCCGCCGCTGCAAGCCTTGCAGAGCAACAAGGCCGACAGCGACGAGAAGGCATTGCTGATGGCCAGCCTGCTGGCCGAGCTGGCCCCCCAGTACATGCTCAGCATCATCTACCCGAACATCAGCATCGGCAGCGTCTCGCCGGCCTGGCTGGCCATCACCGCCGACAGCGGCCTGAAAGGGGATACCGTGGTGATCGGCAACCAGCGCCACGTTCTGCTGACCGGCTCGCCCCTGCTGGCCCAACAGATGACCATGGCCAAGATCCCGCTGGTAAGCGAACCGCTCTACTGAACCCTCCCCCTCACCTCCTGTCTGGCTGCAGGCCGCAGCCAGACTCCTCAAACCAGTTGATAAGCAATTGATTTTTATCGACTGCGTGCCATCCTAGCCGCCTTTGCCAGCCAGGTCCCGCGCTGGCGGGCAGGCAAGCGGGCCAATCACACGTTTATTTAACACTTCTTAAACAGATCCGATCAGTTTAGGATGAGTACTGCCCCATTCCCTCAATGCAAAAATCGTTATAACATAACAAAAGGAGTGTCATCAGGATGAAACATCTCGTACTTACTCTGGCGCTGCTGCCAACCTTGGCCCTGGCTCACAACATCAAGGAGTCGGCCCAGGTGCCGCTGGTCAACATCAGCGACAAGGGTGAACTGGTTCTGAAAGAGAAAGAGATCAGCTATCAGCCCTGGCAAAGCAAGGTGCTGGCCGGCAAGGTCTTTCTGATCCAGCACATCGCCGGTCGTTCCAGCGCCAAGGAGCTCAACGCCCCCATGATCGAAGCGATCAAGGCGGCCAAGCTGCCCCACGACAAGTACCAGACCGTCACCATCATCAACAGCAATGACGCCATCTGGGGCACCTCCGGCTTTGTGAAGAGCAGTGCCGAGGACAGCAAGAAAGAATTCCCCTGGTCCGCCATGGTGCTGGATGCCAAGGGCATGGCCCGCAACGCCTGGGATCTGGCGCCGGAAAGCTCGGCCATCATCCTGCTGGACAAAGAAGGCAAGGTGCTGTTTGCCAAAGATGGCCAGCTCGATGCCAACAATATCGCTACCGTGATGGGGCTCATCAAGTCCCATCTCTAAGTCAGAGAGAAGGGGCGCTGATGGCGCCCCTTTGATAGGGGTCTATGGGTCGTACCAAGCTGAAAATCTGGTTGCTGCTGCTGGGCTGGTTGTGGTTGCAACCGGTGCTGGCACAACATCCGCTGGAAGCCGACCTGCCCGGCCACAACCACGCCTGCGTCCTCTGCGCCCTGCATCTGGATGGCAAGCTGGCACTCACCCCAACCCTGGTCATCCCGTCTTCACAAGTGGTCATCGGCACGCTCGTTGATGCCACCTTGCCCAAACCTCATGCCACCCCGTCAGGCCAGTGCCGCATTCGCGCGCCGCCACTGCTTCATCGCTTATCCGGCTAAATCCATTTTTCAATAAATTTTTCAAAGGATTAACGATGAAAGCAGTCACCCTGTTACTGGCGGCCGCCGCGTTTGGCGTGCAGGCAAACCACGATGAACATGACAGTCACGGCCACGGCGCCCACGAGCACGGCCACGGTCACCTCAATCTGGTGCTCGATGGCAACCAGCTGATGATCGAGCTGCAGGCCCCCGCCGCCGATCTGGTGGGCTTCGAGCATGCCGCCAAGAGCGACGAAGAGAAGGCGCAATACGCCAAGGCCATGGCTCAACTCAAGCAACCCGATGCCCTGTTTCGCTTCGACCCGGCCGCCGGCTGCAAGCTGACCCAGCAGGAACTGCAGGCCGCCAAGGAAGATCATGACCATGACCATGACCATGACCATGACCATGACCATGACCATGACCATGACCATGACC
>NZ_JASCAS010000013.1:0-22895 GCF_029967615.1 Aeromonas sp. V90_14
CTCGGTCAGGGTCGGGTTGGTTTCATCTTCCACCACGCCGCCAGTGTCGCTACCGCTGATCACCGCGGCATCGTTGACGCCGGTGATGGTGATGGTCACGGTGTGCTCGGTGCCGTCCACGGACTTGACCACAAAGGTCTCGACCTTGGTCTCGCCCTCGCCCAGGTACTGCACCTTGCTGTTGTCGACGTTGTAAGTCCAGGCACCGCCTTCGGTGATGGTCAGGCTACCCAGTGCGCCCGCGCTCGGGGTGCCGTTGCCGGCCAGGAACTTGGCTTCATCCGCCCCGTCCACGTCGGTCACGCTCAGGGTGCCGGTCTCGGTCAGAGTCGGGTTGGCCTCGTCTTCCACCACGCTACCAGTGTCGCTACCGCTGATCACCGCGGCATCGTTGACGCCGGTGATGGTGATGGTGACGGTGTGGGTGGTGCCATCCACGGACTTGACCACAAAGGTCTCGACCTTGGTCTCGCCCTCGCCCAGGTACTGCACCTTGCTGTTGTCGACGTTGTAAGTCCAGGCACCGCCTTCGGTGATGGTCAGGCTGCCCAGTGCGTCCGCACTCGGGGCACCGTTGCCGGCCAGGAACTTGGCCTCGTCGGCGCCGTCCACGTCGGTCACGCTCAGGGTGCCGGTCTCGGTCAGAGTCGGGTTGGTCTCGTCTTCAACCACGCCGCCGGTGTCGGTGCCGGTAATGACGGCCGCATCATTGACCGGCGTAACAGTCCCGGTCACGCCGCCTGTGGCACTGTTCAGGCCATCGGTGATGGTGTATTCAAACGCGATGTTGCCATTGAAATCCGGGGCCGGCGTAAAGATCAGCTGGCCATTGCTCAGGGTGACGGAACCATTGCTGATCGCTACCGTACCGCCTTCGGCAATGGTCTGGCCGTTGATGGCGGTAATGGTGAGACGATCGCCATCCACATCCGTGTCGTTGCCAAGCACATTGATGGTGACGGTGCCGTCCTCCGCCACGGTGAACTGGTCGTCGCCCGGCAGAGGCGCGGCATTCACCACGCTGTTGTCGGTCCCCTTGGGCGAGGTGTTGCCCACCGGGTCGGTCAGGGTGGCATCCACCGTGATGGGGCCGTTGACCGGCAGATCCGTGGTAGGGATAGTCAGAGTGACCTGGGTACGGCCGATGTCGTCGGTCGTCAGAATTCTGCTGGAGTCAGGCACGCCATCACCGTTCCAGTCCACATCGAGACGATCACCAGCCTTGGCGTCGCCCGGCAGCCGGATGATGACATCCACCCCGTTTTCGCGCTCATTGGCGGAGATGACATTGTCCGCGCCGTCCTGGATTTCCACTTGTGGCGCCGAGGGAGCGGTACTGTCCACGCTGCCGTCATCGGTCGCGGTGCCGGTGTTGCCGGCCGGATCGGTGACGCTGGCCGTCACTGTGTAGGAGCCATCAACCAGCGGAGTGGTGACATCCACGCTGAAGGTGCCATCCGGATTGACGGTGGTGATCAGAGTTTGCTGGTTGCCATTGGCATCGGTCACCAGCAGAGTCACGGTACTGCCTGCGTCGGCATCCGTGGTTCCGGTGATGGTCGGGGTCGTGTCGTTGGTATTGTCAGGTGCGGAGACGGTGATCACCGGCGGGACGAGATCAATCAGGCGATTCTCTTCACCCGGCAGTGCATCAGCGATCACGCCGGCATCGGTCTGGTTGGCAGTATCAAAACCGGCCGCCGCTATGGTGGCATCACCGGTACGATCGATGGTAACGAAACCACCGTTGCCACTGGCGCCAGCCACACCACCAATGCCACCACCACCGGCGGCAGGCGCCCCACCCGCGGCAGATGCTTCAAATGCCTTGGTCGGGTCGGCGCCGCCCAGGATGGCCTGCTGCAGGGCCGCGATGTCATTGGGATTGCCGGACGGCACATTCTGGGCAAGCTGCGGCTCTTGAGACGTTTCATCCTCAACCTGCTGCTCGTTGGTCGGGCTCAGGGTGAAAGTCTGGTTGCCGCCTTTGAAGCTGGCGCCTTCAGGAGTGATCAGCACCGCATCCTTGGGCAGGATATCGCCTTCGGCGAGCTGCTTCTGGCTGCCATCAGCGGCCACCAGATAAACCTTGCCTTTCAACTGGGTAACGACGACGTCCTGATCCAATGCGATATTGTGGCTGCTCATGTTCTCTCCTGAATCTCTATTGGCATGCAATATTCCACCGTCTAATGTGCCCGCGAATGGCGCCGGAAACCAGTTAGAAAATTCGAATGGATAGACTGATTTGAGGCTGGAACGGTCGGTTAAACAGAAGGGTCAACAACGGTGGGGATGGAAAATAAAATCAAGATGATCAATGTGTTGCATTTTGATGACGGGAGCACTGCCAGTGCCCCCGTCAGGGGCTTCATATCAGGCGCCAGCCCACAGCAGGATGGCCAGCAACTGGGGTGAGATGATGCGCAGGAACATCACCAGCGGATAGACGGTCGCGTACGACAGGGCACTGGCACCACTGGTGGGGTGCATGCCGTTGGCAAACGCCAGGGCGGGAGGATCCGTCATGGAGCCGGCCAGCAAGCCGCACAGGGTGAGGTAGTTCATCTTGCCGTACAGACGGGCCAGCACGCCGACCACCAGCAGCGGGATCAGGGTGATCGCCACCCCATACATCATCCAGGCCGGGCCATCGCCGTTGATCAGGGTATCGATGAAGCCGGCGCCGGACTTGAAGCCCACCACAGCCAGAAACAGCACTATGCCGATCTCCCGCAGCGCCAGGTTGGCACTGGGGGGCATGAACCAGTAAAGCTTGCCGATGCTGCCGATGCGCGACAGGATCAGCGCCACCACCAGCGGGCCGCCCGCCAGACCCAGCTTGAGCGCCGCCGGGAACCCGGGCAGGTAGAAGGGGATGGAGCCGAGCAGCACGCCAAGGCCGATGCCGATGAACACCGGCAGCATCTGCACCTGCTGCAGTTTCTGCTGTACGTTGCCCACCACATTGGTGACCGCCTCGATGGCGTCGAGTCGTCCCACCAGGTTGAGGATGTCACCGAACTGCAGGCTGGTCTGGCTGGTCGGCACCAGCTCGATGCCGGCCCGGTTGAGGCGCGAGATCACCACGTCATACTTCTGCTTGATGTCGAGATCACGGATCTTTTTGCCAAGCACCTGCTCGTTGGTCACCACCACCCGCTCCACCCGCAGATCGGTGCCGCGAGTGGAGAGCGAGGTCTCCACCTCCTCCCCCAGTACCAGCAGCACCTTGCGCAGAGCGTGCCGCTCACCCACCAGGTGCAGCAGGTCGCCCAGTTCGATGCGCGAATCCGGCCGCGGCACCATCAGCTCCTCGCCGCGCTTGAGGCGCGAGCAGATGACGTCTGCCTCGTCGAGACTCGGGATCTCGCTCAGCATCAGACCGTGGATGTTGGGGTTGCGCACCGCGATGTTGATGGTCTGCAGACTCTCCTTGGTCTTGCCGGCCTGTTGTTCAAACTGGGCTGCTTCTTCGTCGATCTTGATACGAAAGAACATACGGATCAGCCACATGGTCAACAAGATGCCACAGATGCCGAACGGATAGGCGACCGCATAGCCCATCCCCATCAGGCCGGTGGAACCGGGCGCGGCGCCCAGCTCCGCCAGGATCTGCTGGCCGGCACCGAGAGAAGGGGTGTTGGTCACCGCGCCGGAGAAGACCCCCAGGATCACCGGCAGCGGCACGTCGAACAGCTGGTGCAGGGCGGCCGCCACGGCGCAGCCAAGCAGTACCAGCAGGGCGGCGAAGCCGTTGAGCTTGAGGCCGGAGCTGCGCAGGGAGGAGAAGAAGCCGGGGCCGACCTGAATGCCGATGGTGTAGACAAACAGGATCAGGCCGAACTCCTGGATGAAGTGCAGGGTCTGCTCATCCAGCGCCAGCCCCGAGAGGCCGGCGAAGTGGCCCACTATAATGCCGCCGAACAGCACCCCTCCGATCCCGAGACCGACGCCATAGACCCGCCAGTTTCCCAGCCAGAGCCCCAGCACTGCCACCAGCGACAACATGCTGATGGAAAGCGCGATATCACTCATTTCGTGCATCCTTTGCGAATTGAACTGTCCCTAGCTTGTCAGCAAACGTCGCGACCAACTGTGTGATACCGCACGAATTTATCCTTTCGAGCAGCAAAAAATACCAATTAAGGGCTAGTTAGGCGACGTAGCCATAAATGGCCATAAAGTGACAAACGCTGCCCCCCAGTACGAACAGATGCCAGATGGCGTGATTGTAGGGAATGCGCTTGGCCACATAGAAGATCACCCCCAGGCTGTAGATGAGACCACCCAGCCCGAGCAGCAGCAAGCCTTCCCCCTCCAGATGGATATAAAGCTGATAGACCACCAGCAACGACAGCCAGCCCAGCATCAGGTAGGTAAACAGCGACAGCTTCTTGAAGCGGTTGATAAAGAGCAGCTTGAACACCACCCCCGCCAGCGCCAGCCCCCAGATCACCACCATCAACCCCTGTGCCAGCGGCGTGTCGAGCGCCACCAGCAGGAAGGGGGTATAGGTACCGGCGATCAGCAGATAGATGGCACAGTGGTCGAATACCTTGCACCAACGCCTCGCCGGCCCTTCCGCCATGCTGTGGTAGAGGGTCGAGGCCAAGTAAAGCAGCACCAGGCTGCCACCATAGAGGCTGTAACTGACCAGCACCTGAGGGCCCTGCGCCCAGCCCTTGTTCAACAACAACACCAATCCCAGGATCCCCAACACCAGCCCCAGGCCATGGCTGAGGCGGTTGGCCAGCTCCTCGCGGGGCGAATAATCCGTCACACTGCTCATTGCATACTCCTGCCCAAACTGTGCTCACTCTAGCTGCCGCCATTTCAGAGTACAAGTGTTAGCTTAAAGTGATTTTCATGCCATTTGCCGTGTGTTGAGGAGATGCGCATGGCTGTCACCCGCTGGCCTTTGGTGTATGCTCTGCGGCCGATGCCCACGTAGCTGTTGCCACCGCGCTTGCTCACCCCCCAGTGACTCCCTGGCAACCCGGTCTGGAGAACCTGATGAAGTTGACTGAACTGTTTGCACTACCGGATCCGGCCTTCGGCCAGGCCATGACGGATCTGCTGGAGACCTTCCACCACTCGGATGACAGTCAGGCTCCCTACCAGCGCGACCAGTTCACCCACCAGCTCGATCAATCCCGCATGCCGGCCACCGGTATCGCCATGGATGAGTACCTAGCACGTCTGGCCACCCTGGTGCCTGGCGCATCCCACCTCACCTCGCCACGCTACATGGGCCACATGACGGCCCCGTTACCGGCCTTCACTGCCGAGCTGTCCCGCCTGGTGGTGATGCTCAACCAGAACCCGATGAAGATGGAGTCCTCCCGTCTGCTCAGCTTTCTGGAGCGGGAGGTGCTGGCCAAGCTGCACCGCCTCATCTATCGCGCCGACGATCTCTTCTATGACGCCCAGATGCATGCCAAGGATGCCGCCCTCGGCGTCATGACCAGCGGCGGCACCATCGCCAACGTCACCGCCCTCTGGCTGGCCCGCAACCGTGCCTGCGGCGACAACCTGTTCGCCCTCTATGAGCAGGGCTATCGCGGCGCCGTCATCCTGGGCTCGCGGCTGATGCACTACTCCTTCGACAAGGGGATGGATCTGCTGGGGCTGGGGGCACGCAGCGTCTGGCGCCTTCCCACCGACGACCAGAACCGGCTCGACATGGCGGCGCTGGAGCAGGCTCTTGTCCAGTGCAAGGAGCAGAAGCTCAAGGTGCTGGCACTGGTCGGCGTGGCCGGCAGCACCGATTTCGGCTCCATCGACCCCTTGCCTGAGCTGGCGGACATTGCCGAGCGCGAGCAGATCCACTTCCATGTGGATGCCGCCTGGGGCGGCCCGACCCTGTTCTCGCCCCGCTATCAGGCGCTGCTGGCGGGGATCGAGCGAGCCGATACCGTCACCCTGGATGGCCACAAGCAACTGCTGGTGCCGCTCGGTACCGGCATGCTGCTCTGCCGCCAGCCGGACCTGATGATGGCGGTCAAGCGGGAGGCCCCCTACGCCATCCGCGCCAGCTCCTTTGATCAGGGGCGCTTCACCCTGGAGGGCACACGCCCGGCCAATGCACTCTATCTGGATGCAGCCTTCCAGCTGTTCGGCCAGCAGGGTTATGCCGAGCTCATCGAGGCCAACTACGACCGGGCCCGCCTGATGGCCAGCCTTATCGACCAGGATCCCGCCTTCGAGCTGATGTCGGCCCCGGTGATGAACCTGCTCTCCTATCGCTGCATCCCCCCTCATCTGCAGGGCAAGGTACTGGACGAGGCTACCAACGAACAGGTCAATACCTTCAACGTCGCCTTGCAGAAGGCTCAGCGCGCCGAGGGGCACAGTTTTGTCTCCCGCACCCAGCGCGCCGTGGGTCGCTACGGCCCCCAGCCGCTCACCCTGCTGCGGGCCGTGCTGCTCAATCCGCTCATCGAAGAGCGCCACATCCGCGATCTGCTGGCGGATCAGCAGCGGCTGGGCGCCGAGATCACAAGGCAGCTATTTGGCTGAGGAACTGGCTGGTGAATGAGCGGTCTTATTCATTTGCCGTTGCCCATCAGGCAGGTACACTGAATGAAATTTTGCGGTCCACTTTTGAGGGCGACGAGCCAGACATGAAGCAATTTATTGAATTTATTCCTCTTATCGTTTTCTTTGCAGTCTACAAGTTCTACGACATCTACATGGCGACCGGCGCCCTGGTGGTGGTGACCGGTCTGCAGCTCGCCTACAGCTGGATCCGCTATCGCAAGGTCGAGAAGATGCAGCTGTTCACCTTCCTGCTGGTCGGCTTCTTCGGTGGTCTCACCGTCTTCTTCCACGACGACACCTTCATCAAGTGGAAAGTTACCGTCATCAACGTACTGTTTGCACTGGGCCTGCTCATCAGCCGTTACGGCTTTGGCAAGAACCTGATCAAGCAGATGCTGGGCAAGGAGCTGCAGGCACCGGATCCCGTCTGGGATCGGGTCAACCTCGGCTGGGTCGGCTTCTTTACCGTCTGCGGCCTGCTCAACCTCTATGTGGCCTTCAACCTGCCGCAGGAGATGTGGGTCAACTTCAAGGTGTTCGGTCTGCTCGGCATGACCCTGGTATTCACTCTGTTGAGCGGTGTCTATCTCTATCGCCACCTGCCCGCCGAGCAGAAAAATGAAATGAAAAAATAACTGCCATCAAGAAAAGGATCCTCTCATGTGGTATCTCATCTATTCCGAAGATGTTCAGGGCAGCCTGCCGCTGCGCAAGCAGGCGCGCCCGGCCCATCTGGCCAGGCTGCAGGCGCTGCAGGATGAAGGACGGCTGCTCACCGCCGGCCCCAACCCGGCCATTGATGCCGAGGATCCGGCCGATGCCGGCTTCACCGGCAGCACCGTCATCGCCGAGTTCGCCTCACAGGCGGATGCCAAGGCCTGGGCTGATGCCGATCCCTATGTGGCGGCAGGTGTCTATGCCAAGGTGACCATCAAGCCGTTCAAGAAGGTCTTCTGACCCAACGCGAATAGAGAAATAAAAAAAGCCGGACTGGCAGTTCACGTCAGTCCGGCTTTTTTGTATCCCGATATCTCGTTTTATGCCTTGGCCACGAACCAGGGGTTGAGGATGTCCGGCTTGTTGTAGCGCAGCGGCGAGCCATCGAGCTGGGTGACGCTGCCGCCCGCCCCCTCCAGCACCGCCTGCGCCGCGCCGGTATCCCACTCGCAGGTGGGAGCGAGGCGCGGGTAAAGCTCGGCGCCCCCTTCGGCGATGATGCAGAACTTGAGCGAACTGCCCATGGAAATCAGCTCAATCTCGCCCCGCGCCATGTCACCAAAGCCCGCCAGGTAATCCAGGGTGGCCTGGGAGAGGTGATTGCGGCTGCCCACCACCCGCCAGGGTGTACCTTCCTGATGAGGTCGGCTCTGGATGGCCTCACGCTTGCCATCAGCCACCCGCCAGGCCCCCAGCCCCTTGCCGCCATACCAGAGCTGGTCCAATACCGGGGCATAGACCAGTCCCCAACGCGGAGCTCCCTCTTCAATCAGGGCGATATTGACGGTGAACTCGCCGTTGCGGGAGACAAACTCCTTGGTGCCGTCCAGCGGGTCCACCAGCCAGTAGCAGGACCAGCCGTGGCGCGCCGCCATCACCTCTGGCCCGGACTCCTCGGACAATACGGGGATGTCGGGAGTCAGCCGGGCCAACGCCTGCACGATCACCTCGTGCGCCCCCTTGTCGGCGGCGGTCAAGGGGCTCTCGTCCTGCTTGTACTCCACCGCAAAGGGCTGACTGTAGATGGCCATGATGGCGTCACCGGCGGCACGGGCGATGGGCTCCAGCTCGGAAATCGCAGGAAAAAACATAAGAAAAGACATCCTGGTCAAATGGTTAGCACAGTGTACCTATTTTGGAATGGCCTGGGTTATAGCCGATTCAGCTGAGTTATAACCCTGTTACTTCTGACAGACAAAAAGTGGCGCGACTCGGCTAATTCTCAATAGGCATACCAAACCACACAAGGACGTGACGCCATGAACTACAAGACCCTCACCGCCACCCTGCTGCTGAGCTGCCTGCCCCTGCTCAGCCAGCCTCTGCTGGCCGCCGACAAGCCTGCTGCCAAGCCGGCAACCACGGTCACCGCCGCCAAGGAGAGCGGCAAGGTGAACCTGAACACCGCCAATATCAATGAGTTGACTGCGCTCAAGGGCATTGGTGAGAAAAAGGCCCAGGCCATCGTCGATTACCGCGAGAAGCAGGGCAAGTTCACTACCGTGGATCAACTGGCCGATGTGAGCGGCATCGGGCCAGCCACGCTGGAAGCAAATCGGGACATGATTATCGTCAAGTAACCGATCCATACCCCTCCCCTCATAAGGGCAGCCTGTGGCTGCCCTATTTTTCTTCGGGTATCATGGGCCCACTTTGTATCTCTGGACTCTCTCCATGAAAAAGACACCGCTCGTTGTACGCAAAGCCGTTCTTCCCGTCGCCGGTCTGGGCACCCGCATGTTGCCAGCCACCAAGGCCATCCCCAAGGAGATGCTGCCCGTCGTCGACAAACCGCTGATCCAGTATGTAGTGCGCGAAGCCATCGCCGCCGGCATCAAGGAGATCATCCTGGTTACCCACTCGAGCAAGAACTCCATCGAGAACCACTTCGACAAGAGCTTCGAGCTGGAAGCGACCCTCGAGAAGCGGGTCAAGCGGCAACTGCTGGAAGAGGTGCAACACATCTGCCCGAAAGACGTCACCATCATGCACGTCCGCCAGGGGGAAGCCAAAGGTCTGGGGCACGCGGTGCTCTGCGCCCGTCCGCTGATCGGCGACAACCCGTTTGCGGTGCTGCTGCCGGACGTGCTGATCGACGAGGTGGCCAGCAATCCCAAGCAGGACAACCTGGCCGAGATGGTGCACATGTTCGAAGAGGATCACATCAGCCAGATCATGGTGGAAGCCGTCCCCGAGAGTGAAGTGGACAAATACGGCATCGCCGACATCAAGGGCGAAGCGCTGAGCGAGGGCATGTCTCTGCCGATGCAGGCCATCGTCGAGAAACCGCCCCGTGACGAGGCCCCCTCCAATCTGGCCGTGGTCGGCCGTTACGTGCTCTCTTCCAACATCTGGCCGCTGCTGGAGAAGACGCCGGCCGGTGCCGGCGACGAGATCCAGCTGACCGACGCCATCGCCATGCTGATGGAGCAGGAGCAGGTCAACGCCTACTTCATGAAGGGTCGCAGTCACGACTGCGGCAGCAAGATGGGTTATATGAAAGCCAACGTGGAATATGCCGTGCGCCACCCGGAACTGAACGGTGAATTCATTGCGTGGCTGAAACAGTTCGTCAAACAGTTGTAATAGCTGAATATTTAACCTGTTAATAGCATTATATACTGGGCATCATTCGATGCCCTTTTTCATTTTATAAACAAATATTCAACCATTGATAGATAAAATATCGCTAAATCATAATATTGTAATTTAATCACGCTTGTTCTATAAGGATTATGGCTTGTTCCTAGCCCTTGCATAAAATTTCTAAAAAAATATAAGACACAGGTGGAAGTTCCAATGAATAATCCGTCCAAAGGGACCTTTTTAGGTCACCCTAAAGGGCTTTTTTTGCTCTTTAGTACCGAACTGTGGGAGAGATTCTCCTATTACGGCATGCGTGCCGTGCTCGTGCTCTATCTGACTGACATGACTGCCAACGGCGGGATGGGCTGGACTCAGGCCGATGCCCTCAAGCTGTACGGCATCTATACCGGTCTGGTCTACATTACCCCGATCATCGGCGGCTGGCTGGCTGATACCTTCCTCGGCCAACGCCGCGCCATTCTGTTTGGTGCCGTGCTGATGGCCGCCGGCCAATTTACCCTGGCGCTGCCGCATGCCATGTTCCCGGACATGGTCAACACCGTCTTCTATTCGGGTCTCGGCTTGCTGATCGTGGGTAACGGTCTGTTCAAACCCAACATCTCCACCATGGTGGGTGACCTGTATCAGGAAGGTGACCACCGTCGTGACGGTGCCTTCACCATCTTCTACATGGGTATCAACCTGGGCTCCCTGCTGGCCGGCGTGATCTGTGGCGCTGCCGCAACCGCCTATGGCTGGCAAGCCGCCTTCGTCAGCGCCGGTATCGGCATGCTGCTCTCCCTGGTGGTACAGGCCACCATGGCTCAGCGTTTCCTGGGTGACATCGGCCGCGTGCCGGCCGCCCAGCGCGCCGCCGAGCAGCGCTCCAAGGAGCAGAAGGCTCCGCTGACCAAGCAAGAAGTGGATCGCATCAAGGTCATCCTGGTGCTGGGTCTGTTCACCATCATCTTCTGGGCAGGCTTCGAGCAGGCCGGTGGTCTGATGAACCTGTACGCGCAGGAGTATACCGACCGCATGATCGGCAGCTTCGAAGTGCCGACCGCCTGGTTCCAGTCCCTGAACCCCTTCTTCATCATCACGCTGGCCCCCATCGTGGCCGCCATCTGGATCAAGCTCGGCAAGAAAGAGCCGAACTCCCCGGTGAAGTTCGCCATGGGCTTGCTGTTCCTGGCCGTGGGCTTCCTGTTCATGATCGGTGCCGTGCTGGAGCAAGGTGGTGATCAGGCCGTCAAGACCTCCATGTTCTGGCTGGTCGGTGCCTACCTGTTCCACACCCTGGGCGAGCTTTGCCTCTCCCCGATCGGCCTCTCCATGGTGACCAAGCTGGCTCCGCTGCGCCTGGCCTCCCTGATGATGGGTGCCTGGTTCGGCTTCGTGGCCCTGGCCAACTATGCCGCCGGTTTCATCGGCTCCTTCGTCGGCGAATCCGGTGCTATGGCCATCTTCGGTGGCATCGCACTGGCCGCCGTGATCAGCGCGCTGATCCTGCTGACCATGGCCAATCGCCTGGTCTACTGGATGCACGGTGCAGAAGGTCCGGCCAAAGAGCCGCAGGAACACGACAAGAAGCTGCAATCTGCCGCCGTCTAAGCAGTCAGGATTGTCAGCAGCAAAGAGGGCGCCCATGGGCGCCCTCTTTGCATGTGGCCGTCTGACACGGCCTCAATGATGTCGAACCTGCACATGCAGGGCACTGCCGCTGTCACTGCGAAACTGCAGGTCAAAGGGTTCATGCCAGCTGCGTCTGTGCAAGGCGTAGTGGCTGGTACGCAGCAGACCGAGTGGCAGGCCGCCGGAGCGCACCAGCCAATGGGGCGAAGTCAGCCCGGCATTGGCAAAGACCAGCCCGTCCTCCTGATCAAACAACAGAGCGGCCATGGCGAAGGAGTGGCGCAGACCGGATTCGACCAGCTGCAGATTGAGGTAATCGAGCAACCGGTGGGGCTGGGTCAGCAGCAGACTCTCGCCACGCTGAAACTGGCGATACGGGGCGTTCATCAGGGAGCGCACCAGCGCGCCGCAAAAGGCGGCATCCACCCCGAGGATCGGCAGCTCCATCACCAGCACCAGCAGCTTGTCATCCACCTTGAAGGTATCGGGAATGAACAGATTGCCCATCCCTTCAAAGGTGACCTGCCAGGGCCCCCACTCCTGCAGGCCAGGCGGCTTCAACCAGGCCAGCAGCCGGGTCGCCGCCTGGTCGTGTTCACGAAAGAAGTCGATGTGCTCCATCAACTCCAGCTGTTGTCCATAACCGTGGTTGGCGCTCAGGCACTGCTCTATGCTGCGACGCACCTGACCGAAGTCAGAGATGGGCTTGAGCAGGAAATCGCGGGCACCGGCGCGCAGCGCTCGCTCGACCGCCTCCATCTTGCTCTGGGCCGAGATGACAATGACAGGAATATGAGGGTAGCGGGCCGTGAGGCAGGCGATCACCTCATGCCCATCCATGTTGGGCATGTTCAAATCACATAACACCACATCGGGGTGATAGAGAGCAGCGGCAGAGAGACCTTCAATGCCGTCTTCGGCCTGGAACACGCAGGCACCATCGTGAGCGAGATAATTGACCAGCGAGTGGCGAAAAACGGCTTCGTCCTCCACCACCAGGATCCGTAGTCCGGCTTTTGACATCTTGATAAAGCTCTTATTAGTCAACCAGTTATTTAGCCTCAAGCCTAGACCATAACCGACTGCATTGACCAATCAGATGATTGAATAATCGCCGAAAAATCCATGCCTGCTAGCTATTCTGGCGGCCAACTGCTTGAAATAAAGCAGCTAATGATGCTCATCGAAACTCAGCTTTTTCTCCTCTTTGCAGCTTGGCTGCCAAAGAAACAGCGTCATACGAAAACAATCAACCCCGATTGCGAGCGAGCCGACCACCCGCCGGCGGTGCCGGACATGCCATCAATTGTATGAGGCTGCGCCATGGGGGATAATACCGCCACGTCCGTCAATGAAGCATGCCATGACCCCTGCCGAATACAGCGCCCTCGCTCATCCCAGATTGTCCCACCCGGCCCGCAGCCTCTATACCCTGCAGCTGCGCCGGCTGGTGCTGGAAAATCAGCTGGCCAGGCTCAACTACCCCGAACTCGGCCGGGCGCTGGCGGTGGTCGACCCGGGCGATCCCAGCGGCTTTTCCTTTCAGGTCAATGCCCGCCAGCTGACCGAGCTGTTCGATGAGCTGATGGAGGCGGGTTTGCTGCAAGTCGAGGCGCAAAACGACAGTGAGCACTACCATCAGTGCCCGTTCCAGCTGCCACTGCTGACCCAGCGGGTGCGCAGCCCGCTGCCGGAGCGCCCATTCCAGATGCACCTGCAATGGCGCCCGGATACAGAGCTGCCGGCCCTCGCCCGCCTGTGCGGGGTGATCGATGCCAGCTACAGCGAAGAGGATCTCGGCGAGTTCATCGCCTACTGGCTGGGGCGACCCGAGGTGTTCGACTCCCAGCACCAGTGGATGCTCAAGTTCATCCGCGCCCTCAAGACCCGCCGCTATACCCGCCGCAAGCCGATGGAGGCGCAGGGCTACCAGCAGGTGACCCCGGCACAGGTCGAGGCGGGCCCAAGCAAGCGGGCGCAGGAGATGATCGAAGAGGCCAAGCGGCTGGCCGGCCAGTCACAGGAGCCGGATAATGATTGATAGCAGGCACCGCCAGCAGGCAAAATCAGAGACCTGTCCCCACCCCAGACCGAGCAGAAGGAGCATTCCATGACTGACCCGCACGATCCCCTGCGCCAGGAGCTGGAAGAGATCGAAGCCAAGCGCCAGAAGATCGCCAAGGCCAAGCAGGATCATCGCGTTCACGACCCGGAATTGAGCCGCCACGTAGGAGGCCTGCTGGAGCGCATTCGTCGCCTTCAGCAAGAGACCGGCGGCAGCCAGTACGACTACGAGACCCTGCGCAAAGAGTACGACGCCAAGGCCAATGCCGAGGTGCGCGAGCTGCAGAAGGCGGCGCGCCAGGAGCGGATCCAGAAGCTGATCGCCCAGGCCGACCTCAACCCCGACTGGGTGTTTGAACGGATGGATGCCGGCGATCTGGCGCTGCAATATCCCATCGAGACCGCCCGCTACTTCATCAGCGGTTTCGAGCACTGGGAGAAGAGCGGTGGTGGCTGCATGCTGATCTACGGTGACTACGGCACCGGCAAATCAACCCTGGCGGGCGCCGTGGCGCACGAGTTGATCGCACGCCACCAGAAGTCGGTGATCTTCCAGCAGTGGGCCTCCATCGTGGACAGGTTGTTCTTCAACGTGATCCAGGATCAGGAAGAGCGCAATCAGTACCGGCGAGCCCTGGAAGAGGTGGATCTGCTGATCATCGACGAGGTCTCGGCCAACCGCGCCAAGATGGCGGAGAGCCAGTCCAGCTTCCTCGGCCACCTGCTGCGCCGCCGTCGCAACCTGTCGAAAAGCGTCATCCTCATCACCAACCACAATCCCCAGAGCCTGCATCAGGCGATAGGTGATTTCGCGTTCGAAGCGATCAAGGCGTTCAATCCGGTGGATATCCACCTGAGCGGCCCCAGCCGTCGCCCCCATATCGGCCACTACAACGGTTGATCCCCGTGCGAGCCAGGCTCCCCCCTGGCTCGCCGCTTCCCTCTTCCCCAGACAAATAAAAACAACTCTCATTTACAGCCTCCCCACAACCCTCTAGGCTAGCCCTTTCGTCAAAGGGAGCAGCAGCATGCCAACCACACTCATCTTCGGAGCCAGCCGCGGGCTAGGCCGCGCCTTCACCGAACAAGCCCTGCAGCAGGGCCACCGGGTCATCGCCCTGATCCGCAGTCCCGAGGTGACCACCGAGCTGCGCGCTCAGGGAGTCGAGGTCGTCAGCGGCGATGCCCTCGACCCGCAAGCGGTAGCGGCGGCCTGCCAGCTGGCCGGCGACGGGGCGCAGGTCATCTCCACCCTCGGCAGTTTTCGCCAGGCAGAGCCTGTCGACTATCTGGGCAATCGGCAGGTGATCGATCAGATGGAGCTGGCGGGGCTCAAGCGCCTGCTGCTGGTGACCTCACTCGGTTGCGGCGACAGCTGGCAATATCTGCCACAGCGGGCGCGGGCAGCCTTCGGTCACGAGGTCAGATTGAAGAGCCTGGCGGAGAGCTGGCTGCAGACCAGTGTGCTCGAGTGGACCATACTGCGTCCGGCAGGTTTGCAGGATGGCGAGGCCACCGGTCAGGCCGTGCTGAGCCAGGGCGAGGAGGTGCACGGCCTGGTGCGTCGTGCCGACGTCGCCGCCTGCGGGCTGCGTCTGCTGGGTGACAAGACGGCACACAGCCAGATCTACGCCATCGGCGATCCCGAGCTCCAGCGCGGCTAAAGCTGCGCCAGCTTCACTGAGTCCAGCGCATACAAAAACGGTCAGCCCAAGGGCTGACCGTTTTTCGCTTTACCGCACACGCCGTATCACGCGCGCTGGTACCATCCCGCTTAACCGGCGATCGTTTCACTCTGCGCGGCAGGCTGGCTGGCAACCGGCAACGACGGCCGCCGCCAACGCAACAGCAGGCACGCCAGCCCCCCGTAGAGCAGCGCCAGCCCCCACAGCTGCCACCAGTAGTGGGAGACCTGAGCAAACTCGGCCCCCATCTGGTTGAGCTGCAGAAATCCTTCGATGGCCGGGGTGCTCGGCACCCACTGGGCCAGCCAGTTGAGCGGAGTCGGGATCAGCTCCAGCGGCCAGATGAAACCGGCCAGAAAGACCAGCGGCAGCGAGGAGACAAGCACCACCTGGGTCGGCAGATCCCGGCGGGTAAACAGTGCCCCGAGCACCACTCCCAGCCAGGTGGTGGCCAGCAGGAACGGCAGGGTGAACAGCCAGAGTGCGGCCGGCTCGGCGGTGCGCACTATGTTGTAGTGATCGAAACAGAAGCCGAAGAAGTAGCTCACCGGCAGCACGAACAGCCCCCCCACCACCAGGGTGCGGGCCAGCAGCAGTGGCAGGATGGGGGCATGCTGCCAGTAGCCCGCCTCGCCGCGCTGTCTGCGCTGGTTCTGGGTCGCCCCCAGGATGCCGGTGCCCATCAGCAGCACCTGGTGCAGGATCAGCACGAACACCGCCGGCACCACGTAGTTCACATAGCCCATGGTGGGGTTGAACACCGGCAGCACGTTGAGCGCCACCGCATTCCAGCCCATGGCGGCCTGCGGCAAGGCCTCACCGTGACTCAGCAATCTGGCGACCTTCACCTGGGCGGCCAGGGTGCCGCCCGCCTGGGCCAGCCCCTCGGCAATGGTGCCGTAAACCAGGAAGTAGGAGGCATCGCCGGCATAGCTAAGGGTGACGCTCTTGCCCTGCATCAGATCTCGATAGAAGTGGCGGGGGATGTGCAAAATGCCGCTGCCCTGCCCCGCCAGCAGCAACGCGCGAGCCTCATCCAGACTGCCCGCCCGCGCCACCAGTTTTACCTGCGGCGTGGCATCGGCCATGAACTCCAGCTGGCGGGAGAGCTGACTGCCGTCCTCGTTGACCACCACCACCGCCTCTTCCCGCGGCAGCTGGTGCAGATAGGGCTGCGGGTAGAGGAAGGAGTAGAAGAAGACGCCGCCGAACAGGGTGAGCATGATGGCCCTGTCCGCCAGCAGGGTGCGCAGCTCGAGGCGCAGCAGATCCCAGAAACCTAGCATGTCATTGGCTCCTTCCACCGCCAGGAGGCGGCGATTTGTGGCGCCAGCGAGAGGCTCAAATCAATCGGCCGCCACTCGAGGCGTGGCAAACCCCAGCATTCCATCATGACCTGGGCTCCTCATTAACGGGAACCGCGCTCGCCTGAGCCTGATAGCGGCGAACCACCAACAGCAGGGGCAGCAGAAACAGCAGCAGGGCGCCAAACTGGGGCAGCGCCGCCGCCAGCGGTTGACCGTAGTTGGTCTGGCCTATCTGCAGCTCGACATAGTGGGAGATGGGCAGCAGGCTGCGCCAGAACTGGGCGAAATCCCCCATGGCGCTGACCGGAAAGGTGACCCCCATGAAGGCAAAGCCCGGCGCGGTGTAGGCACCGGCCAGCGACAGGGCGCGGGCCGGATCCCGGATGATGCCGTAGAAGAAGGCCCCCATGCTGACGCAGGCGGCCGACGCCAGCCCCAGTCCTGCCGTCAACACCAGCCAGCTGCCCTGCATCGGGTAACCAAACCCCTTGAACAGCAGCAGGCTCCAGCCCAGCCCCCAGCCCCAGCCAATCAGCACGTGGGGCAGCAGGGTGCGCCAGAGACCGAACCAGACCCCTTTGGTAGTCCAGTCCAGCCCCAGCCGATCGGTGCGGGCCAGCGCATTGATGCCGTAGAGCACCACCAGGATCTGCCACACCGCCGGCAACAGGGCACTCAGCAAAAACTGGGCATAGCTGGAGTTGATGTTGTAGAGCGCCGTCACCTGGCTGGCGATGGGCACCGCCTGCCCCAGCGCACCGGGCAGCGCCTTGCCGCCCGCCATGGCCGAGAGCACGCCCACCTGACCGTTGAGCGTCCCGACCACTTGGGCCAGCGCCGAGTTGACCAGCTTGGCGATCAGGATGAACTGGCCGTTGTTGAATACGGTGACCTGCGGCTGGGTGCCTTGCCGGGCATCGCGCTCAAGGTGGTTTGGCAGCACGACCAGGGCGTAGATGTCGCCCCCTCGCAGTGCGCGGGCCCCTGCCTCGATGGAATCAAACTGCTGGGCGACCTTGAGTCCGGCGGAGGCATCCAGCGAGAAGGCCAGCTCACGTGACAGCAGGCTCTGATCCAGATCCACCAGACCTATCTTGAGATCCCGCGCCAGCCCTGCCGAAAAGACCCAGCAGAGGATCCCTATCAGCAACAGGGGTAGCCAGCTTGCCAGCGCCCGGCCGAACGGATCCTGCCACAGCAACCGCCATTCACGTCCCATCAGAGTTCGACCAGCACGCTCATGCCGACCCGCAGCCCCTCAACCGGTTGCAGCGGGCGCGCCTCTACCTGGAAGCTCTTCATGTCAAAGCCCTGGCGGGTATCGGTGGCACGCCAGGTGGCGAAATCCCCCATCACGGCCACATGGGTCACCTTGAAGCGCACCGTCTGCTCGCCCAGGCCGGGAATACGGGCATCGAACTCGGTACCCAGCGCAAAGCGGGGCAACAGATCTTCACGCACGTGGAACTGGGCCCAGGCATCGCTCATGTCGAGCAGGGTCACCACCGGGAAGCCCTGCGGCGCCAGCTCTCCGCTGCGCAGCAGCACCTGGGAGACTTCCCCGGTGTGCGGGCTGGCGATGCGGGTATCGGCCAGGTAGGCCTCCACTTCGGCCACACCACCGGCTGCCATCTTGGCCTGCTCGCGCGCCGCAATCTTGGTCTCTTCCCGCGCCCCTTCCAGGGTCATCTGGTATTGCTGCCAGGCCATGCCTTCGCTGTACTTGGCCGCCTGCCAGGCGGTCCAGGCCTCATCGCGCTTTTGCAGCGGCATCACGCCATCCCGATGCAGGCTGGCGATGCGCTCGTAAGTCTTGCCACGCAGCAGCGCGGCTGCCTTGGCCTTTTGCCACTGATCCTTGGCGGCGGCAATCTGCTGCGCGCGCGCCCCTTTCTCGGCCTCTTCGGCCATGGCGCCAGCTGCCGCCTGACCAGCCTTGGCCTGACTCAGCTTGGCTTCGATTTCCGGGCTGGCCAGGGTAAACACCAGCTGATCTTTGACAAGCTGATCACCCTTTTTAACCAGCACCTCGTCGATGCGGCCCGCCACCTTGGAGGAGACGGAGTACTGCTGCGCCTCGATCTGCCCCTGCAGGCGCACCGGCTCCGGCTGATAGGCCAGCCAGAAACACCAGCCCAGCCAGATGACCAGCAGCACCAGCGCCAGTGGCAGCAACAGCGGCTTGGCCTGGCTCATCTTCTTCTTGATGGGGGGATGACTCATGCATTCACCTCGGCAAACGGGCGACCCTTGGCGGTCGAAACAGACATGAAAAAAGGAGCAGAGTGGCGCGCGATCATGAATTCACCTCGATCACTTGCCCATGCTGATATTGATTGAAACTGTTCATCTGACCGGAGAGTGCCAACAGGCGGGCCAGCGAGATCACGTATTGATAGGCGGCAGCAGCGCGCTGGGTCTTGACCCCGGCCAGCTGGTTGCGGGCATCCACCACGTCGAGGGAGGTAGAGAGCCCCTGCCCGAACGCCTTGTCCCGCAGCAGCACGTTCTCCTCGGCCAGCGCCTGGGTGGAAGAGAGCGACTGGAACTCCTCCAGCCCCTGCGCAGCCTCGCGCCAGGTCTTCTCGACCAGCAGCTCCAGATCCTGGCGGGTCTTGGCCTGCAGCAGATTGACCTGCAGCTCGGCGCTCTTGGCCGCCTGTACCGTCTCGGAGCGGCCGTCACGGCTCACCAGCGGCATGCTGACGCCCACCCCGACCAGCCAATCCGGCGTGGTCTTGGAGGCCAGCGAATCATCCTCATAGAGGTTGTAGTTGCCGAACAGGAACAGCTCGGGGGCGTACTTGCCCTTCTCCAGCTTGATCATCCCCTGCGCCTGCTCCTTCTTGGCCGTCAGCAGCTTGAGACCGGGATGCACCGCCAGCGTCTCCTGCACCAGGGCGTCGAGCTCGGGCATCTGCTGGTTGATGAAGAGCTGGGTGTTGGGCTCGGCCTGCTTGAGCTTGAGCATGTGGCCAAGGGCCAGCTGGGCGATCTCCAGGCTGCGCCTTGCCTTCTGGGTATCGATGCGCGCTCGGTCATAGGCCGACTGGGCGGAGAGACGTTCGACCCGGGCAATCTGGCCCTGGGCCTCCAGCTTCTTGGCATGCTCCAGATGGCGGGACAGCCCCTGCTCGATCTCCTGCTTGGTCTGCACCACCTGGGCCGCCAGCACCACGCCGAAGTAGGTCTGGGAGAGGCTTTCGAAGGTGGACTGCTGCTTGAGCACCAGCAACTGCTGCGCCTCGCTCACCTGGGCCTGGCGAATGTCCTGTGCCGCATCAATGCGGCCACCGGTAAACAGCGGCCACAGCATCTTGACCGAGCTGGTCACCACGTTCTGTTTGGTGAGGGGGGTGACGAAGTCGTTGGGCGTCAGCTTGAGCGCCTGCATGATGGGCGCCAGCACCTTGCCGAATTCCGGATGGTTGGCGATGGGGTTGAGATCCATCATGTCGAGCTCCATCGGCTGATCGAGGTGGGTATAGCTGGCCCCCACATCCACCTTGGGCAGATACATGGCCTTGGCCGCCTCGCGCAGTTGCTGCGCCCGCTCCACCCCTGCCTGCTCGGCCGCCAGCCCGTCATCCTGGCGGATGACCCGACTCCAGGCTTCGCTGAAACTGACCGTCTGGGCCTGGGCCGAACCCAGCACGGCGCCAAGCAGACACGGGTAGAGAGATTTGATGAACCTTGCCGTCATACATCCCCAATCTGTTTGTAATGAAATTGTTTGGAGCCTTTGCTCGATACAAGCTCGCTATCATAACGCAAACCGGTCCGGGATGGGGACAGGCAAATCGCCTCTCCCCTCACCCATTTGGCCCCGCCAGTCCGGCTCGACAATATGTCTGATTTTCAAGCACTCCTGAATTTGCAAGCCTTGGCGCGACGTTTTTTTCAGAAAAAAATGGCTGACGCTCAAATACTAACCTTTTCTCCTGACTAAAAAATGCGTAATATACGCCGCCCTAAGCCGATGGTAACCGTGGAATGCAGATAGGTCCCCACACGCTTGAAACTCCCCTGATTGTGGCTCCCATGGCCGGTGTAACAGACCGACCATTTCGTGAACTTTGTTTACGATTGGGCGCCGGCATGGCCGTTTCCGAGATGCTGCTGGCCAACCCGGATGTCTGGGATACCCAGAAAACCAGGATGAGAATGGATCACTCTGCAGAAGGTGGCTTGCGATCGGTCCAGATTGCCGGAGCCGACCCCGAGATGATGGCGTTTGCTGCCCGCTACAACGTGGAGCAGGGCGCTCAGATCGTCGACATCAACATGGGATGTCCGGCAAAAAAAGTGAATAAGAAGCTGGCAGGTTCCGCCCTGCTGCGCCAACCCGATCTGGTCAGAACCATCTGCCGGGCCGTGGTGGACGCAGTGGAGGTACCTGTCACCTTGAAGATCCGCACAGGATGGGATCCGGATAACCGCAATGGCGAGGAGATCGCCCGAATCGCCGAAGATTGCGGTATCGCGGCCCTTGCCGTGCATGGTCGTACCCGTACCGACCTCTATCGGGGCGAGGCGGAGTACGACACTATCAGGGCGATTAAGCAGGCCGTATCGATTCCTGTTGTCGCCAATGGCGACATAGACAGCCCGGAGAAGGCCCGGTATGTCCTCGACTATACCGGCGTTGATGCCGTGATGATCGGCCGTGCTGCGCAAGGACGACCCTGGATTTTCCGGGAAATCCGTCATTTTCTTGAGACGGGCACCAAGCTGCCGCCTCCCGAAAGGGAAGAGGTTCGCACCCTGATGAACGAGCATGTAACCAACCTGCACCAGTTTTATGGTGCATATCTGGGAGCGCGCATTGCCCGTAAACACGTGGGCTGGTATCTGGATGAAGAAGAGACGGGCCGAGAATTCCGTAAGCACTTCAATGCCCTGGATTGTGCAGATGCACAACTCGAGGCACTCGAAGCGTATTTCGATGGATTAGGTTAACGCATAACTAAAGAGCCGACCGAATATGTTCGAACAAACCCTGACTTCTGATGCATTGGTAACAACTACTCACAATCACGCTGCCGAGCCGACCCAGCGCCCCCTGCGTGACTCTGTGCAACAGGCCCTGCGTAACTACCTGGCCCAGTTGAACGGTCAGGAAGTGATTGATCTGTACGATATGGTTCTCTCCGAAGTCGAAGCTCCCATGCTGGACGTGATCATGCAGTACACCCGTGGTAACCAGACTCGCGCCGCCGTGATGATGGGCATCAACCGCGGTACTCTGCGCAAGAAACTCAAGCGCTACGGCATGAACTGATTTCAGTCAGCCTGCTGCAATGCAGACGAAGGCGTATCCCAGCAATGGGATACGCCTTTTTCTATGCCCGGCGTTTACCCTCTCACTCCACCGCCAGCTTGATGCCAAGCCCCACGAACAAGCCTCCCATCAAACGGTTGAGCCAGCGGCCCAACCAGCCAGGCAAGGCCACCTTGCGGCTCGCATAAGCGGTCGAGAAGGCCAGTAGATGGCACCAGATCATACCGTTGAAATTGAAGATGCAACCCAGCACGATGAAGGCCAGCGCCTTCTGCGGTGCATCGGGAGCGATGAACTGGGGAACAAAGGCGAGGAAGAACAGGGCTACCTTGGGGTTGAGCACATTGGTCAGCAACCCTTGTCGGAAGATCCGGCCGTAGGAGAGCGCAGGCAGCCGTACGGCAGGCTCGCGCACAGCCGGTGAGCCAGCCCCTTGCCACAGGAGCGAGCCGCCCAGATAGACCAGGTAGAGTGCCCCCATCAACTTGATGACGGTGAACAGCTCGGCCGAGGCACTCAGCAAAGCCGACAGTCCCAGCGCAGCCGCCAGCACATGCACCATGGTGCCCGTCCCTATTCCCAACGCTGCCACCGAACCGGCCCGCCAACCTTGTGAACCGCTGCGCAGCATGATGAGCAGGGAGTCCGGTCCCGGCATCATGTTCAACAGCAGGCCGGATACGACAAACAACGCCAGATCGTGGATCCCCAACATACACAGCTCCTTATGCCTGAAAGAGACAGTCTATGGATCCAGCCTCCCTTGTCATCCCCCGCAGCAGCAATAGTGATCATCGACGAATGGAATAGCTGGACAGCTCAAACGCTACAAGCGGTCAGAACCAGTGGCTGGAGGGTACGGTGAGATTTGAAAATGAGAAGATAAACATCGAGATATCGAGAGTTCAACAACATCAATCTAGCGGTACTGAAGCATTCACGACAAAGGGGGAGCAATAATTGGAGCTGGCACCAAGACTACAACACGCTGAATTTCAGACAATAAAAAACCCCGCTCATCTGAACGGGGTTTCTCGTGTTGGGTGCCTGGCAGTGTCCTACTCTCGCATGGCGAATGCC
>NZ_JASCAS010000014.1:0-22617 GCF_029967615.1 Aeromonas sp. V90_14
AACCAGCGACCAATTGATTAAAAGTCAACTGCTCTACCGACTGAGCTAACGACCCTCACCACGACCAGGACCGACTGCAATACTGCACCGGCTCTGACGGCGGCCTATATTACGGATTTATCATCCTGGCGCAATAGAAAAATCTTAAATTCAATCTGTTTGTTCATTGCGCATACAAAGCGGGGCTGTATTTACAAGACTGTTACGAAAACAGTGACATGCAGCAATGTTACAGCTTGCTCAAACTCTGCTTGGCCAGTTGGGCCGGCGAGGTGTTGGGATAGCCCTTGATCACCTGCTCATAGAAGTTCTTCGCTTCCGCCTTCTTGCCGTCAAGCTGTGCCAGCATGCCCAGCTTCAACAGCGCATCGGCTCGCTTGGGCGACTTGCTGAACTTGGTTGCCACCGTGGTGAACTGGGCAGCAGCGCCGGTCCGGTCACCCTTGTTGAACAACAGCTGACCCAGCCAGTAGTGGGCATTGGGGACATAGCTCGAGCTTGGATACTGTTTGATGAACCCTTCGAAGGCGGGAATGGCCTTGTCGTAGTTCTTCTCCTTGAGCACCATGTTCACGGCCGCATCGTAGGCCTGGTTCTCATTCAGGTTGGTCGAGTAGTTGGCCGCAGCAGCCGGTGTCGCGCTCGCAGCGGCGGCTGCCGGGGCTGCTGGTGTAGCAGCAGGCTGGCTGTTGGCCACCTTGTCGAGCTCCTGATAGAGCTGCCGCTGACGCTCTTGCGACTGTTCCATCTGGTAGGTCTGCTGTTCCAGCTGACCGCGCAGCTCGGAGACCTCCCCCTGCAGGGAGTCGACCTGCTGCTGCAATTCGGCTTGCAGCCGCAGACGGGCATTGAGGGTGCGCTCCAGCAGGGCAACCCTGTCTTCTAGGCTGCCGGTGGGCACGATGGCGCCGTTGTTGCCGCTAAGGACAACACCACCACCCGAGTCACCGCTCAGATCGCTGACGGGAGCCGCCGCCTGCGCATTCAGAGCAACCAATACGGCCAGCGCAACAACAGCTTGCTTGTACACAGATTTCATTCGGATCAAACCTTAGCGTTTAGGGCAAATAAAACGGCCAGCGCCATCGTCGCTCGCTTATGCAGATTTCATTCGGATCAAACCTTGGCGTTTAGTGCAAATAAAACGGCCATCGAAATGGCCGCTTGCATATAAACGAACTTTGTTCGGTTTAAACCTTAGTAAACCAGAACCGCACGGCGGTTTTTGGCAAAGGCATCCTCGGTGTGGGACATGTCCAGCGGCTTCTCTTCGCCATAGCTGACGATGGAGAGCTGCTCGGCCTGCACACCCAGGGTTTGCAGATACTTGGCAACGGCCTTGGCACGACGCTCGCCCAGGGCGATGTTGTACTCCGGAGTACCGCGCTCGTCGGCGTGACCTTCGATCAGGACTTTCACGCTCGGGCGCTCGCGCAGGTAGCTGGCGTGGGCATCCAGCAGATCAGCGTACTGACCCTGGATATCGTAACCGTCGAACGGGAAGTAGATCACGTTGTCACGTTGCAGCGCTTCGAACTTCTGACGCATCTGCTCTTCCGGGGACAACATGCCGTTGGCGCCGCCGGTTTGTACACCGCCCATGCCGTCGGTCATACCTGACTCAGCGCCAGCGGCGTCAGAATCAGAAGAAGAGCTACAAGCGGCCAGGGTGAACAGTGGCAGTGCGATGGCCAAACCCTTGAGCAGTTTATTGAGTTGCATGCTATTTCCTTAAACCTTATAACAAAACAAAAAACAATTGGATTTTTATCAATTCAAGAAGGGCGACCAAGCTGGTGCACGAATTTCACCGCTACTGGTCGGAAGCACAGCCTTGAAGCGACCATCAGTCGACACCAACGCGAGACTCTTACGACCCTGATAGATGGTGGCATAAATGATCATGCTGCCATTGGGAGCCACACTTGGCGACTCATCCAGCGCACTCTGGGTAAGGACCAGCAGGGCATTGTTTTCCATGTCCTGGCGGGCAATACGGTACTGCCCCTGAACACGAGTCACCATCACCATGATTTTGCCATCAGGAGTGATGGATGCGCCCTGGTTGGATTCACCTTCCCAAGTCATCCGGCGAGTCATACCAGTCGCCAAATTTACGCTATAAATCTGGGGTTTGCCACCACGTTCAGAGGTGAACAACAAATTTTGCCCGTCCGGCATCCAAGAGGGTTCGGTGTCGATCACCCGGCTGGTTGTGACGCGGGTCAGCTGCTTGCTAGCGACATCAACCACATAGAGGTTCGGCGAACCATCCTTGGAGAGAACGATAGCCAGACGGCGACCATCCGGAGACCACTCAGGCGCACCGTTGATCCCGCGGAAACTGGTGATCAGGCTGCGTTGCTGGGTGTAGATATCCTGCACGTAGATCTCGGACTTCTGGTTCTCGAAACTCACGTAGGCCAGCTTGCTGCCATCCGGCGACCAGGCCGGAGACATCAACGGCTCGCGGGAGCGCAGCAGGGTCTTCTCGTTGTAACCGTCGTAGTCAGCGATGCGCAGCTGATACGGGAACTGGGTGCCCTGCTGGACGGAGACATAAGCCAGGCGGGTCAGGAAGGCCCCACGCTCGCCGGTCAGACGCTCATAGACGATGTCGGAGATGCGGTGAGCGAACTGACGCATCTGGGCACCCGGGATGGTCGCCATACGGCTGTCCAGGATGTAGCCGTTGCTCTCGCCACCTTGTGCCTTGGCCAGCTGGCCCTTCAGCACGTCGACCAGCTCGAAGTTGATCTTGTAGGTACCGTCGCCGACAGCTGCAATGGAACCGACCACCACGGCCTCGACCCCTTGCGAAGCCCAGGGTGCGAAGTTGATTTCGCCGCTGGTGCTCGGCGTCTGCGGCATCTGGCCACGGGCCAGCGGCTTGAACTTGCCGCTGCGCATCAGGTCGTTGGAGACCACTTCCGCTATGTCCTGCGGCAGCTGGCCATTGCCTTCCCACTTGAAGGGGGCGACCGCAATGGGTCGGGCACTGTCGATACCGCCAGTGATGACGATGTCCAAGGCCGCCTGGGCGCTCTGGCCCAGCAACAAACAGCCAACCAAAGCAAAAAACACTTTTCTTATCATGGCTTAAATACTCGGTTCCAAAAAAATGAGAGATTAACTTCCTTTCTCGGCAAGATGCTGCCAACCACGCTACACGATTTACCTTACCCAGGCCTTAGATGCTCGGTTCCAACTTGAGGTTGAACTCCTTCAACATCTCGAACGCCGCAGGATCCTTCGGCACCGGCAGTTGGTTGGCCTTCAATACGGCCGCCTTGCCGGAACGACATACCGCCGGGTCACCCTGGCCGTTATCTACCGAGATGACAAAGCCAGTGCTCGCAAGACGTACGCCGATAGTACATGTTTTACCCCGCATGGTGGGATCCAAAATCATATATCGCTCAACAGTCGCCTTGATGAGTGCCGCGTATTTGTCGACCTCGCCCTGCGCTGCAGCAGATGCCGCCTGACTGCGGGCATTGGCCTCAGCCGCCAGCTGCTGCTGCATCATGTCTTCCATCTCTTTTTGCAGCTTGGCCTCCTCGGCCGCCTTGCGCTTGCGCTCTGCCGCGATCTTGGCCTGCTTGTCGGCCTCCGCCTTGGCTTTCTTCTCTGCGTCAGCTTTTGCCTTCTTGGCGGCCTCTTCCTTGGCCTCCTTGGCTTTCTTGTCGGCTTCGGCCTTGGCCTTTTTCTCGGCCTCCGCCTTGGCTTTCTTGTCCGCTTCGGCCTTGGCTTTCTTGTCCGCTTCGGCCTTGGCTTTCTTCTCAGCCTCCTGCTTGGCCTTCTTCTCGGCTTCCGCCTTCTTGGCTGCGTCCGCCTTGGCCTGCTTCTCTTCGGCCTCTTTCTTCTCTTGTTCCTTTTTCTTCTTCAGCGCCAGCGCCTTGCTCTCTTCTTCCGCGGCCTTGCGCTCGGCTTCCACCTTCTTGGCTTTCTGCTCTTCCAGCTTGCGGGCTTCCTCGGCCTTCTGGGCCTTCTCTTCCGCCTGCTTCTGCTCGGCTACCTTCTTCTGCTTTTCAGCCTCGGCCTTGCGGGTGGCCTCTTCGGCCTCCTTGCGCTTGGTCTCGGCGATACGCAGCCGCTCCTGCTGCTGGGCCAGCTCGCGCTTGGCGATGTCCGTGTCTTCCTTATCCTTCTCTTTCTCTACCTTCTGCGGCTTGGGCTGAGACTTCTGCTGCTGGATCTGCTTGGCCTGCTCGTTGAGGAAATTCTCGTCGAGCATGACGGCATTGACGATCTGCCCCTTCGACTCGGGTCGCTTCGGCTTGCTGAAATCGAGCCCGACAAACAGGATGATGCCGATGATCAGGTGCAGCAGAAGCGACGCGATGAGATAACCGGAAATACCACGCTTCACATCCATCTCCGTCAGTTCACCGGATCCGTCATCAGGCCGACCTGAGGCACACCCGCTTTCTTGAGGGCCACCATCAGCAGGATCACCTCTTCGTAGCGCACCGACTTGTCGCCGGCGACCACCACGGGGGCGTTCTGGTTGATGGCCAGATAGCCCATGGCCTTCTCGGTGATGTATTGCTGCATCGCCTCGGGAGTACCGGCAGGCACCGGCTCGTCATCGGCCTCACCGGCCTTGATGACGTACTCACCCTCGGTGTTGACGCTGACGATGAAGGGCGGCTTGGCATCTTCCGGCAACTGCTCGGATTCCGCCTGCGGCAGGTCAACCTTGACCCCTTGCGTGATCACGGGCGTCACCGCCATGAAGATGATAAGCAGCACCAGCATGACGTCGATATAGGGAACCACGTTGATCTCGGCCACCTTCTTGCGCCGGATCCGCTGATAGGTTTGCATTACTGATCACCCTGCTGCTGAGCAATTTGACGGTTCAGAATGGTGGTGAACTCGTCCATGAAGTTGGCGTAGGCGTTTTCCAGCCGCTCGACCTTGTTGGAGAAGCGGTTGTAGAAGATAACGGCCGGGATGGCGGCAAACAGACCCATGGCGGTGGCGATCAGCGCTTCCGCGATACCGGGTGCCACCATCTGCAGGGTGGCCTGCTGCACCTGACCCAGGGCGATAAAGGCGTTCATGATCCCCCAGACGGTACCAAACAGACCGATGTAGGGGCTGATGGAGCCGATGGTCGCCAGCACCGGCAGGTTGGATTCCAGTTCGTCTACGGCGCGGGAAAGGGAGACCCGCATGGCACGGTAAGTACCGTCCATCACCGCATCCTGACCACGAGCACCGGCCTTGAGCAGACGGGCGTACTCCTTGAAGCCGGAGTAGAAGATGTCTTCCATGCCTTCGATGTCGTCGCGACGGGAGGAGGACTCCTGGTAGAGACGGTTCAGATCGACCCCGGACCAGAATCTGTCTTCAAATTGCTCCGATGCGAGATTGGCTGCCTTGATGGCCTTGGAACGCTGGATGATCAGCGCCCAGGAGACTACCGACATACCCATCAGGGTCATCATGACCAGTTTTACCAGCAGGCTGGCTTGCCAAAACAGGCCAATAAACGAAATTTCAGCGTGCACTTAACAGCACTCCCTTCACATTTTCAGGTATTGCAACAGGTTTCATATGCGGATGACTGACACAGGCTATCTGTACCATGGCCTGGGTGATCAGTCGTCCATCAGCCGCCAGTATCCGTTGTGAAAAACGCATGGAGGCGCGTTTCACTTCAGTCACTTGCGTTAATACAGTCAAAAGCTCATTAAATCGGGCCGCCGAGCGGAAATCGATCTCTGTTCGACTCACCACAAACGCGAACCCGTCGCGCAGCATGACATCCTGTTCGATGCCGCCGCAGCGCAGGAACTCGGTGCGAGCACGTTCCATAAACTTGAGATAATTGGCGTTGTAGACGATGCCCCCGGCATCGGTGTCTTCGTAGTAGACCCGTACCGGAAACTCAGAGACTTCCCCCATAACAATCTGTGATCCATTCGACAGTCAGATGGGGGGCTATCATAGCGCAGGGCTGAATAGGAAAGAAGCAGGGGGAAGCAGGGAAATCCTGCCTCCCCCCGTTTTTTATGAAAGGAAATAGCCTTGGGTCAACCAGAGCCCATATAACAAACTGGGCCAGGCGAGCCAGGGGCAAAACAGCACACGACCGATGAGGCTGCGGGGATGAAATCCCAGCCCGTGCATGACGCCGCAACAGACCGCCCACATCAGCCAGGGCGCGAGCCAGAGCCCGTGCTCGCTGGTATTGGCGGCCACCAGGTTGGGAGCCTGTAAAATGGCGACGGCCAGCAGGGCCGCCGCCAACAGCATCAACCCCTGCCAGGGTTGGCGCTCCAAGGGAGCGGCCAACCGGGCGAGTCGATCACTTGTTCTCATCGATCTGACGATCCATGTTCTCGGTGTGCTCCAGCCAGAGCGCATTGATGATGCCGAATGCGCAAGCCAGCAACAGACCCAGGATCCAGGTGAAATACCACATATCAGGGCACCTTCTTAGTAGAGCGATTGTTGGTTGTCTTCGATGTGCTTGCTGGTCACCCGGCCGAACATCTTGATGTAGGTCCACAGGGTATAACCCAGCACAATCGGTACGAAGATGGCAGCCGCCACCGTCATCACCTTGAGGGTGTTGAAGGAGGCAGTGGCATCCCACATGGTCAGGCTCAGTGACGGCTCAAGACTGGAAGGCATCACGAACGGGAACATGGAGAAGCCTGCAGTCAGGATCACGCCGGCAACCGCCAGGGAGGAGGTAGTGAACGCCAGCCAGCCCTTGTTCAGTTTGGCGAACAGCGCGGTCAGCAGGCTCATGGCCAGACCCAGCACAGGTGCTGCAACCATCCAGGGATAGAGGCTGTAGTTGTTCATCCAGGCTCCGGCCTGACGCACCACTTCCTTGTTCATCGGATTGGAAACGGCATCGGTCGCGGCCGCCTTGACCACCACATAGCCTTCCATGCCACTGACCCAGAAACCGGCCAGACCGAACAGCACCAGAGTCAGCAGCGAGCAGATCATGGCGGCAGTGCGGGAGCGGGCCAGCACTTCACCGTCGGTCTTCATCATCAGCCAGGTCGCACCCTGAGTGACCAGCATGAACAGACTCACCAGGCCGGCCAGCAGGCCGAACGGATTGAGCAGACCGAAGAAGTTGCCGTGATAGGTCAGCATCATGAACTGGTTGAAGTCGAACGGTACGCCCTGCAGCAGGTTGCCGAATGCCACCCCGAACACGATAGGCGGTACAGCACTGCCGACGAACAGTGCCCAGTCCCAGTTGCTGCGCCACTTGGCGTCTTCACGCAGGGAACGGTACTTGAAGCCGACCGGGCGGAAGAACAGGGCCATCAGCGTCAGGATCATGGCGATGTAGAAGCCGGAGAAGGCTGCGGCATAGACCATGGGCCAGGCGGCAAACAGGGCACCACCGGCAGTCACCAGCCATACCTGGTTGCCTTCCCAGTGCGGGCCCATGGTGTTGAGCATCACCCGACGCTCGACATCCTTCTTGCCGACGAAGGGGAGCAGTGCACCCACCCCCATATCGAAGCCGTCGGTGATGGCGAAACCGATCAGCAAGACACCGACCAGCACCCACCAGACCAGACGCAACATTTCGTAATCAAACATGGGTTACTCTCCTTATGCCTTGCTCTGTTCGAAGTGGTACTTGCCCGTCTTCAGGCTGCTTGGGCCCAGACGTGCATACTTGAACATCAGGTACATCTCGATGATCAGCAGTACGGTATAGAACAGGCAGATCCCGATCAGGGAGAACCAGATCTCGGACGCCGGCACATTGGATGCAGAGACGGAGGTCGGCAGCACTTCGGCGATGGTCCAGGGCTGACGGCCATACTCAGCGACGAACCAGCCACACTCGATGGCGATCCAGGGCAAGGGGATACCGTACAGCAGCGCCTTGAGCAGCCACTTGCGCTCGCCGATCTTGTGACGGGTGCTGTCATAGAAGGCCAGACCGATCAGCAGCAGCATCAACATGCCGCAGGCAACCATGATGCGGAAGGCAAAGAACAGCGGCGCAACTTGCGGGATGGAGTCATCCACGGCAGCCTTGATCTGTTCGTCGGTGGCATCGGTGACGTTGTTGGTGTAACGCTTGAGCAGCAGACCGTAGCCCAGATCCTGCTTCACTTCATCGAAGCGGGCACGGGTATCGTCGGACTTGTCGCCGGATTGCAGCTTGGTCAGCAGGTCATAGGCGGTCATGCCGTTGCGCACGCGCAGCTCATGCTCGCTCTTCAGATCCTTGAGGCCGGTGACCTGACCATCCAGGGAACGGGTGGCGATGATGCCGAGCGCATAGGGGATCTTGATGGCGTAGTCGGTGCGCATCTCCTCCTGATTCGGAATGCCGAACAGGGTAAAAGAGGCAGGTGCCGGCTCGGTGTTCCACTCGGCCTCGATGGCCGCCAGTTTCACCTTCTGCACTTCACCGGTCTCGTAACCGGACTCGTCACCGAGGATCAGCACGGAGAGGATGGAAGCCATGCCGAAAGCGGCTGCGATGGCGAAGGAGCGACGGGCAAAGGCCACATCACGATTCTTCAGCAGGTAGTAGGAAGAGATACCCAGCACGAACATGGCGCCCGTGGTGTAGCCGGCCGCAACGGTATGCACGAACTTGACCTGGGCAACCGGGTTGAACACCAGCTCGGCGAAGCTCACCATCTCCATCCGCATGGATTCGAAGTTGAACTCGGCACCGACCGGGTTCTGCATCCAGCCGTTGGCCACCAGGATCCAGAGGGCGGAGAGGTTGGTCCCGAGTGCCATCAGCCAGGTCGCAGCCAGGTGCTGACGCTTGGAGAGGCGATCCCAACCGAAGAAGAACATACCGACGAAGGTGGATTCCAGGAAGAAGGCCATCAAGCCTTCGATGGCCAGCGGGGCCCCGAAGATATCGCCGACGTAGTGGGAGTAGTAAGCCCAGTTGGTACCGAACTGAAACTCCATGGTCAGCCCTGTGGTGACCCCAAGGGCAAAGTTGATACCAAACAACTTGCCCCAGAACTTGGTCATGTCCCGGTAGACAGGGTTGTTGGTCATCACATAGACAGACTCCATGATCGCCAGAATGAAGGCCATTCCGAGCGTCAGGGGCACAAACAGGAAGTGATAAAGGGCCGTCGCAGCGAATTGGAACCGCGATAGGTCTACCACATGCTCAGCAATCATGATGTTTCCTCACCGATTATTGGCACGGCTATTTTAAGTTTTAAGGACAAAGCTTCCGTTGGAAGTCCCCGAATTATCGGTCATGTTCCAGTTTTGCACTGACGACCGGATTCGACTGCCACCACATTAACAACAAGGCAATAATAGGGAACAAAAAAAGCTAATGTTTAACAATTACAAAACAATCCAGCTTGCTTTATTCCCGCCCATAATGACCTGCGTTTTATATCACCTTTATTTGATTGAAATCAATGTAAAACCATCATGAATACATGCCTTTTAAAGGCATTTTCACGACCGATGAGATTTATTTTAGAGAGCTGTGTCACAAAAAAACAAAGATCGCAAATCATTGATTTAAATCAAATTTATATTTATCACCAATTAGTAATGGTTCTGTTAAAAAACAACTGGCAAGGTCGTTTTCATAATGTTTCCTGTGGCTGTGCCGGGTCCGAATAAAACTAATTAAAAACCACTAAAAACGCATGTTCATGCTAATTCCACAAGCCGGCAAAATGATTAGTTAATCTAATCTGAGATAGGTAATTTTTCTTGTTTGTCCGAGTCCGATAGAGCTCCTACAATGCGCCTCGCAGTGAGGGCATACCCTTGGATACAGGCCGGTCAATCTGGGTTCCCGGTACGTATTCGATGAACATTTCGAACCTGTTTATTGGAATCAAAGATGAAAAAGTTTGTTGCTAAAACCATCCGTTACTACAAGCTTTCGTTCGTGCAGCTCTATCAAATGAACCGACTCTGAGGCCTCGCGACGGCTCCTCTGTTTTTTTACCGGTCTGTCTCCAGACGCACTCACTGTCTGTGAACATCCATCCTGAATTGTCTTTGCCCACCGCATCCGCAGTGGGCTTTTTTTTGCCCGGATAACAAAAAACCGCCTCTGGCGGCGGTTTTTTGTTCAATCAGCTATTTTCACCCTTCATCTGGCCGTTGCAGGCCAAAATGCGCATAAGCTCTTGGTGTCGCGATCCGCCCTCTGGGTGTACGTTGCAGATAGCCCTGCTGGATCAGATAAGGCTCGAGTACATCCTCGATAGTGTCCTTCTCCTCCCCGATGGCAGCCGCCAGGTTGTCGAGCCCCACCGGCCCGCCCAGAAACTTGTCTATCACAGCCAACAATAACTTGCGGTCCATGAAGTCGAAGCCTTCATTATCCACGTCCAGCATGTCCATGGCTCGGGCCGCTATGGGTCCATCAATGCGGCCGTCAGATTTCACCTGGGCAAAATCGCGCACCCGGCGCAACAAACGGTTAGCAATTCGCGGCGTACCGCGCGAACGACGCGCCACCTCCAGCGCACCGTCTTCCGTCATGTCGAGCCCGAGGCAACGGGCGCTGCGCGCGACGATGTCGGTCAGATCCTTGACGTTGTAGAACTCGAGCCGTTGCACTATGCCAAAACGATCCCGCAGCGGACTGGTGAGAGAGCCAGCCCGGGTAGTGGCACCGATCAGGGTGAAGGGGGGCAGATCGAGCTTGATGGAACGGGCGGCTGGCCCCTCCCCGATCATGATGTCGAGCTGGTAGTCCTCCATCGCCGGATAGAGCACCTCCTCCACCACCGGACTGAGGCGGTGGATCTCGTCGATGAACAGCACGTCGTTCGGTTCGAGGTTGGTGAGCAGCGCCGCCAGATCGCCGGCCTTCTCCAGCACCGGGCCGGAAGTGGTCTTGATGTTGACCCCCATCTCGTTGGCAACGATGTTGGCCAGCGTGGTCTTGCCAAGCCCCGGCGGGCCGAAGATCAACAGGTGATCGAGCGCCTCGCCACGCTGGCGCGCCGCCGCGATGAAGATCTCCATCTGCTCGCAGACGGGATCCTGACCGGTGTAATCGGCCAGCAGCTTGGGCCGGATGGCCCGATCGATGACTTCCTCTTCTCGCCCGCCGGAGGCGGAGATGAGACGATCCGCTTCAATCATTGTCTACCTCACACCAGGCTGCGCAGTGCTTCACGGATGATATCTTCCACCGACATGCCGTCGACAGCGACCTTGCTGACGATCTGGCTGGCCTGCTGCGGCTTGTAGCCAAGCGCCACCAGCGCGCTGGCCGCCTCTTCGCTCGAATCCGGCGCCCGCAGGGCACTCTCTCTGGCAGGCAGGGTGATCTCGGCCGGCGAGAAGAGATCGTGACTGACCCAGCCCTTGAGCCGGTCCTTCATCTCCACCACCAACCGCTCGGCGGTCTTCTTGCCCACTCCCGGCAACTTGACCAGGGAGCTTATCTCTTCGCGCTCGACGCTCAGCACGAACTGAGTGGCGGTCATGCCGGAGAGGATGGCCAGCGCCAGCTTGGGACCGACCCCGTTGGTCTTGATCAGCTCGCGAAACAGCGCCCGTTCCTGCTTGTGGTTGAAGCCATAGAGCAGCTGGGCATCTTCCCGCACCACGAAGTGGGTGTGGATGGTCGCCTCCTTGCCGATCTCGGGCAGATCATAGAAGCAGCTCATGGGCATCTGTACCTCATAGCCCACACCCCCGACCTCCAGCAGTACCTCGGGGGGTTGTTTCTCAATGACTACGCCTCTCAAGCGACCAATCACGGCAATCTCCTCACCAAACCAGCTATCTGTAAATTGGCTCATAGCATAAAGAATAACTGGATAAGTATCCAGCATAGGGCGGTGAGGATCGGGGCGGATTCTCGGCACGTTTGCCCGTTGCCAGCCATGCTTGGATCCGGGCATGGCAACAACTTTATTTTTCATCGGGAATGGCGAATCCCCGCCATTGATAAAACACTGAATTGGGTTTGTTCGGAGCCAAGGAAGGTCCTGCATCATGAAAATTGTCACCACATCGAATCTCGGGCTGACCATTCTGCTCAGCTGCACGCTGGGGATGGGCATCGTCGGCTGGTATGGCAGCCAGCGACTGGCAGATCTGCTCTCCTATGTACTGGGCGCCGCCTGGCAGACTGCCGACGGCGCCATGGAAGGGTCCATCGAGCTCGGCAACCAGTCGCTCTACATCCAGAAGATGCTCAGAGGCATGCCGCTCGACGAGCCGGAGCTGCAACGCGCCAGAGCGGCCACCGCCGATGCCATGCGCCGGGTGGGGGAAGGCCGGCTGATCGACGCTACCGCCATCGGCGCGATGGAGCAGCAGCATCTGGCCTATCAGCAGCAACAGGAGCAGTTGCTGGCACTCTATCAGGCCTTTACCAGCGTCGATCAGGCGCTGCGCACCAGCTCGGAGCGCATGTCCCGCCTCTCCACCCAGCTTGAGGTGGTGGGGGACGGCGCGGTCGAGAGCCTGACCCAGTCGCCGGATCAGGCCATCAGCTGGAATGGCGGTCTGGCTACCCGCTGGCATGCCGCCGATGGCGGCATGGAGGCCAACATCGGCTTCCTGCGCCAGCTCTATGCGCTGGAGAAGATGCAGAGCGAGGGGCCGACTCCCGCCATCCAGGCCGAGATGAAAGAGGCGACCCGCTTCTACCAGGAGGCGGTCGACGCCATGCTGGGCAGCGGCATGTTTGATATGCCCGGCGAAGGGGAATTTGCCGGCCAGTCGCTGGCAACCCAGTACCGCACCTTGCAAACCGAGGTGCAGCGGCTGATGGTGCAGTGGATGGCGGCACTGAGCGAGTATCAGGGTCAACTGGTCAACTATGAACGCAGCGCCGACCAGCTCAAGCAGCAACTGGTCGAGGTCGAAGCCAAGGGGGACGCCACGGTCGAAGATCAGGTGAACCAGCTCAACAGCATCATCAGCCACACCAAGAACCTGCTGCTGGGGGGGCTGCTGTTGAGCCTGCTGCTCGTGACCCTGTGCGGCTTCTGGCTGGTGCGCACCATCGTCAAACCCCTGCTGCAGGTCAATCAACGCATGCAGGATATCGCGGCAGGAGAAGGCGACCTCAACGCGCGGATCAATCTCAAGCGCGACGACGAGATTGGCTCGCTGGCCGGCAGCGTGGATCGCTTCATCGAGAAACTGCAGAAAATGATCAGCTCCACCATGGACAACAACCAGCACATCAGCGAGCACGTCCACACCTCGGTCAACCGGGTCGAGGCCATCAGCCAGAGCAGCCGCCAGACCGCCGAACACGCCCAGGCCCTGCACCACGACAGCGAGCAGATGGTCCAGGTCGCCACCTCCATCTCGGACAACTGCAGCCTGGCGGCGCAAAACGCCAACGAGGTGCGCCAGCTCACCGCCGAGAGCAGTCAATACGTGACCTCCGCCAGCAACGGCATGCAGCGAGTAGTGGTGGAAGTGGGCGAGTGCGCCAACGCCATCAACGCCCTCAAGGAGCAGGCCAGCCAGATTGGCCAGATCATCTCCACCATCAGCAGCATCTCGGAGCAGACCAACCTGCTGGCGCTCAACGCCGCCATCGAGGCGGCCCGGGCCGGCGAAATGGGGCGCGGCTTTGCCGTGGTGGCCGACGAGGTGCGTACCCTGGCCAATCGCACCGCCTCCTCCAGCGCCGAAATAACCGAGGTGATCAACAACATCCAGCAACAGACCGAGAAAGCCTATCTGATGATGCAGCGCAATCTGAAGACGGTGGAATCCGGCATGGAGGACTCCGACAACACCAGGCAGATCCTGTTCAAGGTGGAAGAGGCCATCGACCATCTGGCGGACATGGTGCAACAGGTGGCGGATGCCACCGGCCAGCTCTCCCATACCCTGAGCCACACATCGGACAAGGTCTCCGGCATCAGCCTGCAGGCCCAGACCGGCGAGCAGGAGGCGCAGGAGTGCCTGCAGCTCGCCTCCTCCCTGCATCAGGCCAGCCTGCTGCAACAGCGCCTGCTGTCGCAATTTCGAGTCTGACCAACGCGGGGGCGATGCCCCCGCTTTCTCCCGTCGTACGAATTTAGCCCTTGGGCCGCAGGGTCCGGCCTGTTAAAATTCCGCTCTTGAAATTATCCAGGGCCCAGCCGCCCGTCTTAGCTAAGGTCTACCGCGATGCGTACCAGCCAATATCTGCTTTCCACTCTCAAGGAAACCCCGTCCGATGCCGAGATCGTCAGCCACCAGCTGATGCTGCGCGCCGGCATGATCCGCAAACTGGCCTCCGGCATGTATGCCTGGCTGCCGTCCGGTCTGCGGGTTCTGAAAAAAATCGAGAACATTGTTCGCGAAGAGATGAACAATGCTGGTGCCATCGAAGTCTCCATGCCGGTGGTGCAGCCCGCCGAGCTGTGGCAGGAGTCCGGCCGCTGGGATGACTACGGTCCCGAGCTGTGCCGTCTGACCGACCGTCACAACCGTCCCTTCGTGCTGGGTCCGACCCACGAAGAGGTGATCACCTCGCTGGTGCGCTACGAAGTGAACAGCTACAAGCAGCTGCCGCTCAACCTCTACCAGATCCAGACCAAGTTCCGCGATGAAGTGCGTCCCCGCTTCGGCGTGATGCGTGGTCGCGAATTCCTGATGAAGGACGCCTACTCCTTCCACATCGACAAGGCTTCGCTGATCGAAACCTACGAGCGGATGCACGCCGCCTACTGCGCCGCCTTCACCCGCATGGGGCTGAACTTCCGTCCGGTGCAGGCCGATACCGGCTCCATCGGTGGTACCGGCTCCCACGAATTCCAGGTGCTGGCCGAGAGCGGTGAAGATCTGATCGCCTTCTCCGATACATCAGATTACGCCGCCAACATCGAGATGGCCGAAGCGCTGGCACCGGCTGGCGAGCGCCCTGCCGCCACCGCGGCCCTGACCAAGGTCGCCACTCCGGCCGTCCACACCATCATTGATGTGGCCGCCTTCCTGAACGTGGCGCCGAGCGCCATCGCCAAGACCCTGCTGGTGCTGGGCGAAGAGGACGAGCACGGCAAACAGGCCGTCATCGCGCTGGTTCTGCGTGGCGATCACGAGCTGAACGAAATCAAGGCCGAGAAACTGCCGGGTGTTGCCAACCCGCTGACCTTCGCCAACGACGAGCAGATCAAGGCTGCTGCCGGTTGCGACGCAGGCTCCATCGGCCCGGTCGGCTTTGCCGGTCGCATCATCGCCGATCGCAGCGCCGCCCATCTGGCGGACTTCGTCTGTGGCGCCAACGAGACCGGCTTCCACCTGACCGGTGCCAACTGGGATCGCGACATCGCTACCTATGAAGTGGCCGACCTGCGCAACGTGGTAGAAGGCGACCCGAGCCCGTGCGGCCAGGGCAAGCTGCTGCTCAAGCGCGGCATCGAAGTGGGCCATATCTTCCAGCTGGGTACCAAGTACTCCGAAGCCATGAAGGCGAGCGTGCTGAACGAGGGCGGCAAGTCCGTCACCATGGAGATGGGTTGCTACGGTATTGGGGTTTCCCGCTTGGTGGCTGCCGCCATCGAGCAGAACAACGACCAGTACGGCATCATCTGGCCGGAAGCCATCGCCCCGTTCGAAGTGGCCATCGTGCCGATGAACATGCACAAATCCGAGCGTGTGGCCGAGCAGGCTCAGCAGTTCTACACCGAGCTGAAGGCCGCCGGTGTGGATGTGCTGTTCGATGACCGTAAAGAGCGCCCGGGCGTGATGTTCGCCGACATGGAGCTGCTGGGTGTACCGCATGCCATCGTCATCGGCGATCGCGGTCTGGACAACGGCGTGGTGGAATACAAGTGCCGCCGCACCGGCGAGAAGCAGGAAGTGGCGATCAGCGAGATCGTTGCCCTGCTCAAGGCCAAGCTGGGCCGTTAATTACGCCCCCTAGCCCCCATAAAAAAGCGCGCCATTTGGCGCGCTTTTTGTTTTCTGCCGCAGGGCAGAGGCGAGACTGGCCGCAGCTAGTTGCGACCGATGAAGAGATCGGTCACATGGCAGCTGCTTCTGGCTTCCAGCGCATCCAGCATGTAGGCGGCGGCGTCTTCCGGGGTCATGAAGCCGCTGCTGTCCACGTGATCCGAGTTGTCCCAGAATTCACTGCGGATCCCGCTCGGATAGAGGTTCACCAGCCGCAGCGGCGAGCCTTTCAGCTCGGCCCGCAACGACTCCAGAAAACCGCGCATGCCCCACTTGGAGGCGCAGTAGAGGCTCTCGTTGGCCTTGCCCACCTGGGCGGCGGAGGAGAGCACGTTGGCCAGCACGCCGCCCTTGTCGCCGATGAGGCGCACCGTCTGCTGGGCCACCAGAATGGTGGAGATGAGATTGCTCTCCACCACCCGGCGGATCTGCTCGGCGGTATAGACGCCGACCGGGCCGAATTCACCCACGCCGGCGCAGTGCAGCACCAGCTCGGGCAGGCCGCCCCACTCCACCGCGGCGGCAAATGCCACGTCCACTTCCTCGTGGTGTGCCAGATCGGCGGCGATACCGATCACCGCCTTGCCAAGCAACTCCTCCTGCTCCTGCAGCCTCTGATAACGACGCCCCATCATGGAGACCTGATGACCGCGTTCAACCAGACCTATGGTGAGCGCGCGGCCCAGACCGGACCCCGCCCCCGTCACTATGATATGACCCATGCTCTTTCCTCGTCGGATGCCGCCATCGGGATGATGGGGACATCGTCATCAGCCGTTGCCGGAATTAGAAGGTGAATTCGCCACCGATGAACCAGCCGTCGACCCGCTGGTCAACGCGATCGAAGTCCATGCTCGCATCACGCCAGCCGGCACGCACCTTGAGCGGTACGGTCGCGAACTTGTAGGAACCACCCAGACGGTAGTCATAGTTGTCGGCATCCTGCACGCGGGCATCGCCGAAGGCGGCAAAGCCGGTACCCGGGATGCGCACTTCGGCGCCGGTGTAGGCCATCAGCACGTCCTTGTCATAGGAGTAGTGCTGGGTGTTGAAATCACCGTCGTAGCGACGACCGGTCAGGCCCAGATCGATCTGGAACAGGTCGTTGTTGAACAGGCGATAGTAGAGGCTCAAGTCATAAGCCATCAGATCGTTGTTGAGGGCGCCGCCGCTGGTACCGAAATCGGAGATCTCGAACTTGGCGTTGGGCAGCAGGATGATGCCGTGCTCCAGTTGCAGGTAGCCGCTCCAGTTGTAGTTCTCGTCGTAGCTGCCGTTGGCCCCGACACCGTTGATCTGGCCGCTGCCCTGAGCATTCCATACATCGGTACCGGCAGCGAAACGCCAGTCATCGGCAGCCATGGCAGCCTGGCTGAACAGGGCCAGTACGCAACCGGCAATCAAGGTCTTCTTCATCACGTCACTCTCTATCTATGGACTGGAAAGGCCATCATTTTACCCAGTGCGACGGGAATACACAGTGTAAAAAACTGAACAAGCGTCCATTAATGTCAGTGCTGCATGCCGGCCATGGGTTCAATCGGCTTCACCGGCAGGTTCAACTCCAGCTTCTGACCATCATCCATGGTCAATGTCAGCGGGAAAGGGGTGCCCTGGAAGAGCTCGCGCACCTCGAACAGCATGATGTGAAAGCTGCCGGGTTTGAGCGCCACTTCACCCTTGGCCGGCACCTCTATGCTCTCTACCTGGCGCATCTTCATCACGCCGTTCTCGTGCAGATGGGTGTGCAGCTCGGCGCGGCCCACCTCGGGCGAGGCGGCAGCCACCAGCTTGACCGGCTGATCGGCATCATTCTTCAGCACCAGAAAGGCGGCGGTGTTGGGCGAGCCCGGCGGCAGCAGGCGCACATAGCCGTCGACGGCCTCGACCTTGGCCAGGGCGGGAGCAGCCAGCCCCAGGGCCAGCAGGGAATAGAACGCACGTTTAAACATGGTTGAAATCCTTTTATGATGTTGTTAAACGCAGCAAAGATTACCGCAGCGGTAAGCTTTTGACAGCCAGCAATAACAAGGATTTAGACATGGACCCCATTATCATTGTCGAGCAGCAGGATGGCTTGCTCACCCTGACCCTCAATCGTCCCGACAAGCGCAATGCCCTCAATACCGCCATGTATCGTGCGCTCACCGACGCCTTGCGACAAGCGACGGAAGATGACGCCATCCATGCCCTGCTCATCCAGGGACAGAGCGACTGCTTTACCGCCGGCAATGATCTGGCCGACTTCGTGGGGAAAGAGACCCTGGAGGCCGACGATCCCATCTTGCAGTTCCTCCACACCCTGGCCGACTTCCCGAAACCGGTGATCGCCGCGGTCGGCGGTGCGGCGGTGGGGATTGGCACCACCCTGCTGCTGCACTGCGATCTGGTCTATCTGGCCGACAATGCCCGCCTGCAACTGCCCTTCGTCGAGCTGGGGCTGGTGCCGGAGTTTGCCTCCAGCCTGCTGCTGCCGCGCAGCGTGGGTCACTTGAAGGCGGCGGAGCTGTTGCTGCTGGCCGAAGCCATCGATGCCGACGAGGCACTGCGGCTGGGGCTCGCCAACCGGATGCTGGCGGCCGAAGCGCTGCTCCCCTTTGCCCGGGAGCAGGGTTTGAAACTGGCGGCCAAGGCGCCGAAGGCACTGCAAAAGAGCAAGGCGCTGCTCAAGCAGGAGCTCAGGCAGGCGGTGCACTTCGTCATCGATCTGGAGGCGCGCGCCTTCTCCCTCGCCCTGCAGGGGGAAGAGGCACAAACGCGGATCGCCCAGCGCCTCAAAGGCCGTAAATGATCCTCAGTTGAGGCGAAAACGACCGATCAGCTCGCAGCCCTGCACCTGATCCTGCAGCTGGATCAAGCGGGCGATGTCGGGATTGGGGTGGCGCTTGAGGAAAGAGAGCAGCGCCGCCCGACAGCAACCCAGTTCGCTGATGAGGGATTCGCACTCCTGGTTCGGACACTGGGGCACCAACGCCGTCACCAGCTCGGAGGCCAGCTTGAGGTAGCGCAGCTCGTAGGCCGGCTCCTCCATGGCGCGCCAGAAATCGGCCAGCCGGTGGCAGGTCGCCACCCGCATGCTGGCCAACTCGTCCAGCTCACCGTCACTCAGTTCGTATACCTCGGCGAGGGCCTGCTGATAGAGGCAGATGGCGGTGCCGAGCGCGCCCGCGCCCAGTGCGTTTTCAGCCTCCAGCATGTAACGCTGCCAGATTTGATGGGTCATGCCGATCTCCCAAGTTGATGGGTGGGACTTTTATCATGCCCAGTTGAGAATGAATATCAACCCGATATTTCGTGCAGGTTTTGACCAGATAACGATGCTTGGCTTGGCCCCCATCCCCATATGACTTACCATGCCGATCCACCCTTCAGGACCCGCACTCTCCATGCTGCGACCCCGTTTACCCCAGGATCTGGGCTGCTCGACCCTGTGCGTGCCCCGCCTGCTGGTCTGGATCTATTAGCTGCGCTCCTCGCGTCATCCACCCTATCCATTTGAACGAGGAGACAACCATGAAACCCTGCCAACACTGGTCGCAGGTCGAGTATCTGCACCTGACGGTGAGCAACCCCAATATCCACCTGAAGGGGCGCCACAGCTACTACTCCGGCGCCTGGGATGGTCCGTTTGAAGAGGCCGTCGTGCGCTATCTGCACGGCGACAGCTTCAGCCGCAGCCCAGAGACCGGCTGGGAGCCGCTCTGGCACATCGATCAGCTCCATATCGGCGACTATGTGCAAATAGCCGCCGGGGTGAAGATCCTGATGGGCGGCAACCACACCCACAATGCCGACTTCATCAGCACCTATCCGTTTGCCGATCTCGATGCCCTCCAGCGCAGCTATCGCCCTGCCGGCGACACCCGCATCGGCAACGACGTCTGGATCGGCATGGACGCCATGATCATGCCGGGAGTCACCCTCGGCGACGGCGCCATCATAGCGGCGCGCGCCCTGGTCAATCAGGATGTGCCGCCCTATGCCATGGTGGCCGGCACGCCGGCCAAGGTTATCAGGATGCGCTTTGCTGAGGAGGAGATCACCCGCTTGCAGGCGCTGGCCTGGTGGGAGTGGCCGGATGCCCAGGTGCAGGCCTTGCTGCCGCTGATCCAGCAAGGCGAAGTGGCCCTGCTGGAACAGGCCGCCACGCACTGGCAGCAGGCCCGACAACCCTCATGACGAAGCGGGGGGCATAGGCCCCCCGCAATTGCTTTGATAGCGGCTATCCCCTCAGTTGCCGCTGCGCGACTGATTGACCCGGCACTGCTTGCCCGGATAACCGGGCAGATCCGCCGCCTTGCTGCTACATGCCAGCCGCTTGGCCTGATAGAGGCGATCCGCCAGATTGGCGCTGTCGACCGGCAACCAGTCCATCTGCTGGCCGAGCCAGCTGGCCCAGGCAAACTCGACGAAGTAGACCTGCTCCCGCTTGTCGAAATAGCCCGCATCCTGCAGCAGCCCGGCCACCGTCCGGTAGGGGTAATCCGGTAGTTCGCCGATGTGGGCCGGCAGTTGCTGCGGCGTCAGTGCGCCGCCCTTTTCATCCTTGAGCCAGGCCCAGTGATTGCACTGCATCTGGCTCCAGAAGTTCTCCTTGTCCTGCAACCTGGCGATCACCTTGACCCGCACCTGCTTCACGCCAGACTGCCACAGCGCCTTGGTCAGATGGTGCCTGTCCACCAGCCAGTAACCGCCATCGGGCGCAATGACGATGGGGATCTCTTTCTTTTTCATCAACTTGTCGAGCTGCTTTACACTCTTGCCCGCCAGCTCGGCCTGGGTGTTGTCGACCTGGATCTGGCCCACGCCGCCCTGGGTCGGATGCAGCTGATCTATGTTCACCTCGCACCAGCTGCCAACCTGGCTCTCGCGCTCACACGGCGCCAAGGCCCAGGCCCCCTGACTGATGGCCAGGGCCAACAGGATCCATGTTCTCATTGCTCACTCCTCTGCCCGAATGGCGGGTCAAATAAGATGCCGGGGAGTCCCCTCATCCAAGGGACTCATACTGGCGGTCTGACCAGCAAACGGGATATCATGATTTCCCGTCTGTCGGCGATCACTTCTCGCCGAGTTTTCACCCCGCTTCACACTATTTGAAGGATCAACCATGAAAGGATGGAGTCCCCTGCTGGCCCTGCTGGGCTGTGCCTGTGTCCAGGCTGCCGATGTTCCACCCGGCACCCAGCTCGCCACCGAACAGGCCGTCGTGCGTCATCTGAAAGACGAGCCGGCGAGCCTGAGCCCGCTCAAGCTGGTCGGCCTGCCCGAGTTGCAGGTACTGCGGGATCTCTACGAGGGGCTGCTGACCCAGGGACCGGACGGCAAGGTGCAGCCCGGGGTAGCCGCCAGCTGGGACAACCAGGGCAATCAGCGCTTCACCTTCCATCTGCGACCGGATGCCCGCTGGTCCAACGGCGATCCCGTGCAGGCCGCCGACTTCATCTACGGCTGGCGCAAACTGGTCGATCCCAAAGAGGCCGCCACCTTTGCCTGGTTCGCCCAGCTGGCCCGCTTCGACAAGGTGGATGAGATCGTGGCCGGCAAGCTGCCCCCCGCAGAACTCGGGGTGAAGGCCCTCGATGAGCATACCCTGCAGGTGACCCTCTCCCAGCCAGTGCCCTACTTCCTGAGCCTGCTGACCCACCCCAGCCTGTCGCCGCTGCATCGCGCCAGCATGGAGCAATACGGCAACCAGTGGACCCAGCCCGGCAAGCTGGTCGGCAACGGCGCCTTCGTGCTGAGTCACCGGGTGGTGAACGAGAAGCTGGAGCTGACTCCCAACCCCTACTACTGGGATCGCGCCCATACCGTGCTGACCAAGGTCACCTTCGTGCCCATCAACCAGGAGAGCGCGGCCACCAACCGCTACCTGGCCGGCGACCTGCACATCACCGAATCCTTCCCCAAGGAGCAGTATCACAAGTTGATGCAGCAGATCCCGGGCGAGGTCTATACCCCGGATCAGCTCGGCACCTACTACTACGCCTTCAATACCCAGCGCGCCCCCCTCAACGACGTGCGGGTGCGCAAGGCGCTCTCCTACACCATCGACCGTGGCCTCATCGCCAGCAAGATCCTGGGCACCGGAGAAAAACCCGCCTATCACTTCACCCCGGACGTGGTTGCCGGCTTCGAGCCCAAGGCCAACCTGCTCTCCAGCAGCAGTCAGCAGGAGCTGGACGACAAGGCCAGAACCCTGCTCAAAGAAGCGGGCTATGGCCCGGCCAACCCGCTCAAGCTGACCCTGCTCTACAACACGGCCGAGGTACACAAGAAGATGGCGCTGGCCATCGCCAACCTGTGGAAACAAAAGCTGGGAGCCCGGGTCGAGCTCACCAATCAGGAGTGGAAAACCTATCTCGACAGCCGCCAGAGCGGCCAGTTCGAGGTGATCCGCTCCTCCTGGGTGGCCGACTACAACGACCCGTCCGCCTTCCTCGGCCTGTGGGGCTCCCACCACAGCGGCAACATGGCCCGCTTCGCCAACGCCGGCTACGATGCCCTGCTGGCCAAGGCTGCCAACAGCCAGGATCCCCGTGAACGGGCCCGTCTGTTCGATGAGGCCGAAACCATACTGCAGGACGAGGCGCCCATCGCCCCCATCTATCAGTACACCAACGCCCGGCTGATCAAGCCCTGGCTCAAGGGCTATCCCATCAACAATCCGGAAGACGTGGCCTACAGCCGCCAGCTCTACCTCGTCAAACACTGACCCTGTGGGGGGGGGGGGGGGGGGGG
>NZ_JASCAS010000015.1:0-18975 GCF_029967615.1 Aeromonas sp. V90_14
AAATGGGTGAGCCGGACTGTATCGACGAGCGGGACAAGTGGTTTATCAAGCTCAACTGACCGATGGGCGAGCACTCGATCGCCCTCCCGCGATGATGTGCCCCATCCATGAAGTACGTCCCTTGATATGCCGTGAATTTGAAATGGGTGAGCCGGACTGTATCGACGAGCGGGACAAGTGGTTTATCAAGCTCAATTGAGCTGCGGGTAATGATCAGCCTGCAGTGCCGTCAGACCAGCCCGGCCAGTTGCCGTTCCAGCCACTGCAGTGCCTCGTCGGTCTGCTCGAAGTAGCGGACGCCCTGAAACGGCAAACCGCTGAACACCTGATCCGCCAGATACTGCTTGAAGCTGCCTGCCAGCACCACCGCCAGAAAGGCACAACCGTTGCGGGCGCACCAGCCGAACTGGCGGCGAAAGCGGGCCAGCACCTCGGGGCCCGCCGCCTCGAACTCGGTCGCCACTTCGACGATCCCCCAGGGCGCGTCGCGCAGGCTGGCGATCTGCTGGCTGAACTGGGATTCATAGGCCATGGCCCCCGCCAGATTGAAAGGGCCGCTCGGTCGGCAGATCAGCACCTGACCTCGTCGCTGCATCTCGAAATGGCCGTGTGGTTGCAACTTCACCTCTGCCTCCTTCCCTGGATTCTTCGTAGTGCAAGCACCCTTTAATGTTGCCACAAGGTAAGGATTTATCTGCAAAAAGTCCATTCCGCCAGGCGCGAACCTGGATGGAGTGCGTCACCTGTTGACCCACTGGCGGCCTGCTCAGCACGCCTTTGTCCGCCACATCGGCCAGCTGCCATGTTCTGTTGCAGTTAACAAAACGTTACTGCTATCATCCGCGCGCCACCAACATTCCACCAACTGAAACGTTAACTCACGACGCAAGGAACAGAGATGAAAAATCGGGACGCGAACCACTATCAGCGCATCTGGCGCTGGCACTTCTATGCGGGTCTCTTCGTCGCCCCCTTCCTGATCCTGCTCTCGCTGACCGGGATCGTCTATCTGTTCAAGCCCCAGCTCGACAACCTGATGTATCCCGAGCTGATGAAGGTCGCCCCCGTCAGCCAGCCGCTCAGCGCCGATCAGCTGCTGGTCAAGGCGATGGCCGCCATGCCGGATGCCAGCCTGAGCAAGTACTTGCCACCGGTCAGCCCGGAGGCTAGCGCCCAGTTCATCGTCCGCCAGGGCGGTAGCGAGCTGACCCTGTTCCTCGATCCCGCCAGTGGCGCCCTGCTTGGCACCATGGACAACAAGTGGAATCTGCAGGCGGTGGCGCGCGCCCTGCACGCCGATCTGCTGCTCGGCACCAGCGGGGATCGGCTGATCGAGCTGGCCGCCGGCTGGGGCATAGTGCTGCTCATCAGCGGGCTCTATCTCTGGTGGCCACGCAAGGGGCCAGGGGTCGGCGGCATCCTGTGGCCGCGCTGGAGCCAGCGCGGGCGGCTCTGGTGGCGTGACCTGCACGCCGTGGTCGGTTTCTGGGGCGCCGGTTTCCTGCTGCTGCTGCTCTTGAGCGGCATGACCTGGACCGGTTTCTGGGGCGATCAGTTTGCCGCCGTCTGGAACCGCTTCCCGGCCGCCATGTGGAACGAGGTACCCAAGTCGGCGCCCCTGGCGCGCAGTCTCAACCATGCCCATCAACAGACAGTCCCCTGGGCGGTCGAGAACACCCCCATCCCCAGCTCGGCCGAGCCCAAGGCCCACGACCACAGCGCCATGGGTCACGGCGGCGAGCATGACGGCATGGTGATGGCGGAGCACCGCATCCCGCTGCAGCAGGTGGTCGACATCGCAACCGCGCGCCAGGTCACGCCGGGCTACAGCATCACACCGCCTGCTGGTGAAACCGGGGTCTATACCATCGCCATCTTTGCCGATGATCCGCGCAACGATGCCACCCTGCACATCGATCAATACAGTGGCAAGGTATTGGCCGACGTGCGCTGGCAAGACTACGGCCCGGTCGCCAAGACGGTGGAAACCGGCGTCATGCTGCACATGGGCAAGCTCTACGGCTGGCCGCACCAGCTGGCCATGCTGCTCATCTGCCTGCTGGTGTTGCTGAGCTCGGTGAGCGGGCTCTGGATCTGGTGGAGCCGCCGCCCCAGTGGTCGCCTCGCCGCCCCGCCCTTGCCTGCCAGCCTGCCGCCCATGCGCGGCGCCATTGCCCTGCTGATCCTGCTCGGTATCTGCTTCCCGCTGGTGGGCGGCTCCATGCTGGTGATCTGGCTGCTGGACAGCCTGCTCTTCGCCCGCCGTCGAGCCCCCCGGCTGGCACGGGTCAGCTAATCGACGGCCCGTGCCGCACCACATTGCTACTCAAGGAGGGCTCCCACACGGGAGCCTTTCTGCTTTCAGCGCGCCTTTACGCTTGCTCCACCAGCTGGAGGATCTTCGTCGCCTTCTCGAAGTGATCGAGGCGCTGGGTCTGGATCCACCAGGTCGCCGCCTCCATCAGCAACTCGGGGTCATCGTTGCGGTTGGCAAAAAACGCATAGAAGGAGACGCCGACCGCCTCCCCCTTCTGCGCGATTTTCTGATGGCACACCTGAATGATTTTCTGTTTGAGCGAGTCGCGCATGGCGGCGTTCCGGCCTGATAAGTGATTGGCCGACCAGCATACCCCAACCAACAAAAAGGGCTCCCGTCCGGGAGCCCTTTTGCCTTGCCGATCACATGACACCCAGTCAGGAGAGCGCCAGCCCGATGGAGAGCAGCAGGCTGTAGAGGAAGGCGCTGATGGCAGTCTTCTTGAGCGCTCCGGTCAGCACCTCGCCATCGAAACTCTGGCGCAGGGTCTTGGCGGCATCGGTGAGCGGCTTCATGGCCGGCAGGAAGATCCAGGGCCAGAAACTGGCGGGCTGGGTCAGCAGGAAGGCGATGGTAGTCAGCAACGCCGCCCCCAGCAGTACCCAGTGGTAGGCGATGGCCCGGTTGCGGCCGAGCCGCACCGCCAGGGTGATCTTGCCGCTGACCGCGTCGGTCTCGATGTCGCGCACGTTGTTGATGTTGAGCACCGCGGTGGCCAGCAGGCCGCAGGCGGTGGCCGGCAGCAGCAGATCCCACTGCAGGGTCTTGGTGAACAGGTAGTAGGAGCCAAGCACCCCGAGCAGGCCGAAGAACAAGAACACCGAGATGTCGCCGAAGCCGCGATAGCCGTAAGGAGTCTTGCCCACCGTGTAGGTGATGGCGGCCACGATGGCGGCGCCGCCGAGCAGCACGAAGGTGAGGATCTGCAGCCACTGATCGCCAAAAGCGCAGCCCAGCAGGGCGAGGCCGCTGACCACCGCGGCCAGCGCGGTCAGCGCCATGGCCACGCACATCTGCCGGCGGGTAATAAGGCCGGAGACCACGGCGCGCTGGGGGCCGATCCGTTCGCCATTGTCCGCCCCGGATACCGCATCCCCATAATCGTTGGCCAGATTGGAGAGGATCTGCAGCAGAATGGCGGTCAGCAGGGAGAGCGCCATGATGGTGCCGTCGAAGGCACCGCGGCTGGCCGCAAGCCCGGAACCCAGCAAAATGGAGGAGCACGCCAGCGGCAACGTTCGCAAACGCGCCGCCAGCAACCAAATAGATAAGGTATTTGTCATATTGTGATGGCCAAACAATCAGATATTGATCGTGTTAAGGGTTATCGAACCGGATTTCGGTATACTTGGCCCCTCGGGAGGTAGCTCCCCGGGCGATTTACATGGACGAATGGGCAGATAATATATAGGAATAATCGCTCCTTTGGCATAAACCAACGGCATCCTTCTGCAGGATGGACCGTCACTATCGGCTCATAGACGAAATCCATGTTGGCTCAGACCCATATCAAGCAACAACTGGACGCCCTGCGTCACGGCAATGCCAGCGGCTTCGTACGGCTGCGTGTGGCAATCGAGGTCAGCTCCTTTCTGGGCTGGCTCGCGGCGCAGACCCTCTATCCCCGTATCTATTGGCATGCCAGAGGACACGACCGCCCCGAATACGTGGCGCTGGGCTGCCTGCGCGAGCTGAGCGAGCCCCAGGCGATCCGCCAGGTCTGCGAACAGACCAGCCAGCCCCATGACGACAGCCCCCGCTACTATGGCGGACTGGCGTTCGACCCCACCCAGCCCGGCTGGCAGGGGTTCGGCCCCTGCCGCTTCGTGCTGCCCCGCATCGAGCTGGTGCGCCGTGGCGAGTGCGTCACCCTCTGCCTCAACCTCTGGCTGCCGGAGCAGACCGGCAGCGACGCCTTCGAGGCCGAACTGCAGGCCGCCGCCGCCGCCCTCGACGCCCTTCGGCCGGAAGCCCCTCTGCCGCCGCTGACCCGTCATTCATGGCTGCGGGAAGATTGCCCGAGCCAGCCGCAGTGGCAGACCCTGGTCGAGCAGGTCACCGCCCCCGAGTTCCAGGCCCACACCCCCAAGGTGGTGCTGTCGCGCCAGAGCCGGCTCACCCATGACGGTGCGACGCTCACGGCCGACCCGCAGGCCTTCGCCTCCTGGTCGCTGTTGGCCAGCTGGGCACAGCACGGCCAGGACTGCTTTCACTTCGGCTTCCAGTTTTCGCCCGAGCAGAGCTTCATCGCCTGCTCCCCCGAGCGGCTCTATCGCCGCGAACATCAGCACCTCTTCACCGAGGCGCTGGCGGGCACCATCCGCCGCTCCGGCGACGAGGCGACCGACGCGGCACTGGCCGCCGAGCTGCTGGCCGACAGCAAGAACCGGCTGGAAAACCGGCTGGTGCACGCCGACATCCTCAGCCGGCTGGCGCCGCTCACCACAGATGCCACCCTGACCGAGCCGCGCATTCTCAAACTGCGGCTGCTGCAGCACCTCAAGTGCGACATCGAGGCCGAGCTCAAGCCCGGCGTCTGCGACTGGCAACTGCTGGAGGCGCTGCACCCCACCCCCGCAGTGGGCGGTGCCCCGCGCGAGGCGGCGCTGGCCTTCATCCGCGAACACGAGCCCTATGATCGCGGCTGGTATGCCGGCGCCTGCGGCATGCTGAGCCGGGAGACCTCGGAGTTCTCGGTCGCCATCCGCAGCGCCCGCATCACGGCGCAGGCCATCACCCTGTTTGCCGGCGCCGGTATCGTCGCGGGTTCCGAGCCTGCCGCCGAGTGGGCCGAACTCGACAACAAGATCGCCAACGTGCTCTCCCTGCTGGGATAGCGTTTTCTCATCGTTTCCTCACTGCGAGAGCCTCATGTCCGCGCGCCAAGAGTTTGCCAGCCACCATGCCACCTTCAACCACGTCTGGTCTTCCCTCTTGCTGGAGGAGCTCTTTCGCCTCGGCGTGCGCGACATCGCGCTGGCCTCCGGCTCGCGCTCGGCGCCGCTCACCATGGCAGCCGCCGCCCACCCCGGCTTTCGCCGCCATCTGCACTTTGACGAGCGCGGCCTCGGCTTCATGGCGCTGGGGCTGGCCAAGGGCAGCGGCCGCCCGGTCGCGGTGATCATGACCTCGGGCACCGCGGTGGCCAACCTCTGGCCGGCGGTGGCCGAGGCGCAACTCACCGGCGTGCCGCTCATCATCCTCTCTGCCGACAGGCCGCCCGAACTCATCGACAACGGCGCCAACCAGGCCATCGATCAGCAGGGGATCTTCGGCCGCTACCCCGTCTATCAGCAGAACCTGCCGAGCCCCACCGCCACCATCCCGGCCGCCTTCGTGCTGAGCTCGGTGGATCAGGCGCTGGCCCAGCAGGCGCGCACGCCGGGGCCGGTGCACTTCAACTGCATGTACCCGGAGCCCCTCTATCCGGGCGACACCTATCTGGACTTCTCCGCCTACCTGGCCCCCCTCGGCGACTGGCTCCGCTCGTCCGAGCCCTGGAGCCCCTGGCAACTGGCGCAGGCCCCCTGCCCGCATCAGCCCGACTGGGACGAGCTGCAGGGCAAGCGCGGCCTCATCGTCGCCGGCCGCATCCAGGATCCCGCCCAGGCCAAGGCGGTCGCCGCCCTGGCCGAGCGGCTCGGCTGGCCACTGCTGGCTGACCTGCAGAGCCAGCTGCGCTTCGATGGCCGCAACCTGGTGCACGCCGATCTCGCCCTGCAACACAGCGGCTTCGTGGCCGAACTGGCCCGGGCCGAGGTGCTGTTGCAATTTGGCGCCCGCCTCATTTCCAAGCGGCTCGGTCAGTTCATCAAGCAGCAGCCCTGGCAGGCATACTGGCTCATCGACCCGCAGCCAGCCCGGCTCGACCCGGACTACCGGCTGCGCCGCCGCCTGCTGTGCGAACCCGGCGCCTTTGCCGCCGCCCATCCGGTGGCGCACCCGCACCTGCCCTGGCACCGGCTGGCGGAGCGCCAGCAGGCCGTGAGCCAGCAGGTGCGCAGTGCCTGCGAGCGTTTCTCCGAGCTCGGGGTGTGCCACCGCCTGAACCAATTGATCAGGGGCCAGCTGTTTGTCGGCAACAGCATGCCGGCCCGGCTGATGGACATGCTCGGCGAAGTGGGCAAGGGCCCCAGCCGGGTGATGACCAACCGCGGCGCCTCCGGCATCGACGGTCTCATCGCCACCGCCTACGGCTTCGCGCAATCGGTCCAACCGGGCAGCAATGAGCCCACCACCCTGCTGCTCGGCGATCTCAGCGCCCTGCACGATCTCAACAGCCTCGCCCTGCTTGGCAAGGCGAGCCGGCCGCTGGTGGTGATCCTGCTCAACAACGACGGCGGCAGCATCTTTCGCATGCTGCCGGTGCCGACCCAGGACGCGCTGCTGGAGACCTACTACTGCCTGCCCCACGGCCTGCACTTCGAACACGCTGCCGCCATGTTCGGCCTCCACTACCGGGCACCGGCCACCCTCGCCGACTTTGAACGGGATTACACCGCCGCGCTGGAAAAGGGGGTTACGCTGATTGAAATCAAGGTCCCCAGCAGCGAAGTCGCCGAGGATCTGAAGGCACTGGGAAGCGCGATCCGTGGCAGCTAGTGCCGACCAGCCGGCGCTGGTGCTGCTGCACGGCCTGCTCGGCGATGCCAACGACTGGCAACCCGTGCAGGCGGCCCTGGCCGGCCTCCCCAGCCTGGCGCTGGATCTGCCGGGCCACGGCAACAACCAGGCAGTGCGGGTTGCAGGGTTCGAGCAGGCCCATCGCTGGCTGTGCGACGAACTGGCCGCGCGCGGCATCGGTCGCTACCAACTGGTGGGCTATTCGCTAGGCGGGCGGCTCGCCCTCTATCACGCCAGCCAGTCGCCGGTTGGACTGCAGGCCCTGCTGCTGGAGAACTGCCATCCCGGTCTGCCACCGGCAGAGCGGCCCGCTCGCCTCGCCCACGATGAGGGCTGGGCCCGGCGCTTCGAGCAGGATCCCCTGGCGGCCGTGCTGGCCGACTGGTATCGGCAGGGGGTGTTCGCCGATCTGGGCGAGGATGCCCGCGCCCGCCAGATAGCCCGCCGCCTTGGCAACGACGGCAAGGCCGTGGCCGCCATGCTGCGCGCCACCTCCCTGGGCCAGCAGCCGGATCTCGGCCCCTGGCTGGCGCAAGGTGCGCTGCCGGTCACCTACGTGAGCGGCAAGCGGGATCACAAATTCCATCAGCTGGCTTGCCTCATGGCGAGTCAGCATCGCAAAATCAACCACTTGGAGCTGGATGGCGGCCACAATCTGCATGCCCACCAGCCTGAGACTTTTGCCCGGCTCCTTGCGGAGTGGGCCAACCAACAACAAGAAGAGAAGCGTCATGATTGAAGCAATGACTGAAGCGGAACTCTATGCCCCCGTCGAGTGGCGTGATTGCTCCGCCGGTTACGAGGATATCCTCTATCACAAGTCCGACGATGGCATTGCCAAGATCACCATCAACCGCCCCCAGGTACGCAACGCCTTCCGCCCCCGCACCGTCAAAGAGATGCTGCAGGCGCTGGCCGATGCCCGCTACGACGATCAGGTCGGCACCATCATCCTGACCGGCTTTGGCGAGAAGGCCTTCTGCGCCGGCGGTGACCAGAAGATCCGTGGCGACTACGGTGGCTATCGCGATGACGAGGGGACCCATCACCTCAACGTGCTCGACTTCCAGCGCGACATCCGCACCTGTCCGAAACCGGTGGTTGCCATGGTGGCCGGCTACGCGGTCGGTGGCGGCCACGTGCTGCACATGATGTGCGATCTGACCATCGCCGCCGACAACGCCCAGTTCGGCCAGACCGGTCCGAAAGTGGGCTCCTTCGACGGCGGCTGGGGTGCCTCCTACATGGCCCGCATCGTCGGCCAGAAGAAGGCCCGCGAGATCTGGTTCCTGTGCCGTATGTACGATGCCAAGCAAGCCCTCGACATGGGGCTGGTCAACACCGTCGTGCCGCTGGCGGAGCTGGAGCGTGAAACCGTGCGCTGGTGCCGCGAGATGCTGCAGAACAGCCCGATGGCGCTGCGCTGCCTGAAGGCCGCTCTCAACGCCGACTGCGACGGCCAGGCCGGCTTGCAGGAGCTGGCGGGGAATGCCACCATGCTGTTCTACATGACCGAAGAGGGTCAGGAAGGGCGCAACGCGTTCAACGAGAAACGCCGTCCCGACTTCTCCAAATACAAGCGGAATCCCTGATGACACTCGCTCTCTATCGCTACCAACTGCCTTTTACCCAGCCCCTGACCTTTCATGGCAAGGTGGAGGTGGCGCGAGAGGGCCTGCTGGTCCGCGTTGACGACGGCTGGGGGGAAATCGCCCCCCTGCCCGGCTTCTCCCGCGAGAGCCTGGCCGAGGCACAAGCCGAAGCCATCACCTGTCTGGAGCGGCTGGCGGCGGGGCAAGAGATCGCCCCGCAGCTCCCTTCGGTGCAATTCGGGCTGGACTGCGCCCGCCGCTGCTGGCCTGCCCAGACCACCCCGCTGCCGGAGCCTTATCCGCTTATCCAGGGTTCCCCCCAGGAGCTGCTCAAGCACTGGAAGAACTGGCTGCACAAGACCCCCAGCAAGGCCAAGCTGAAAGTGGCCCGCTATCCCATGCGCGACGAGCTGGCGTTGATCCGCCTGCTGTGCGACCGCATCCCTACCCTCAAGCTGGTGCTGGACGCCAACCAGGGCTGGACCCGCGAGGAGGCCTGGGCCTTCTGCGGCCATCTGGATCCAAACCGGATCGAGTACCTGGAAGACCCCTGCGCCGACTTTGCCGACATCGCCTTCGTGGCCAATCGTACCGGCATGCCGGTGGCCATCGACGAGCTGCTGGCCCAGGGCAAGCCGTGGGAGCCCATCCCCCAGCTGCGCGCCCTGGTGCTCAAGCCCACCCTGCTCGGCTCCCTGGCCCACTGCGAGGCACTGGTTGCCCGCGCTCGCGAGCTGCGCCTCAAGGTGATCGTCTCCTCCTGCTTCGAATCCGGCCTCGGCCTGAACCAGCTGTTCCATCTGGCGGGCGAATGGGCGCCGGATCAGGCCCCCGGCCTGGATACCAAACGCTGGCTGGCCGCCGATCTGCTGGACGCGACCGGCAAACCCGACCTGAGCCTGCTGGAGCCCCTGTTTCACCGTGACTGAAGGGGCCTGCATGCCACCGCTATCTGACCATCACCACCCTCTGCAACCCTGCCCGGTGCGTCACTGGGCGAGGTCCGCCCCGGACCGCATCGCCATTCACGCCGCCGACCCGCTCACCTACCAACGGCTGGATGCCAGACTCAACGGCCTGTGCCGACAGCTGGGGCAGGCGGGCCTGCAGGCCGGTGATCGCCTCGCTGCCGTGGTGCGCGGCGCCCTGCCCGACCTGTTGCTGGCCTGGGCCTGTGTGCGCAGCGGCATCGTCTTCTGCCCGCTCAATCCTGCCTTTCCATTGACGCGGCAAGCGGAGCTGGCGGCCCTGCTCGCCGTCAAGGCCTGCTGGTCGGCAGGCGAGATCCCGACCGGCAACTGGCAGCCACTGCGGCTCGACTTCACCCATGAACTGGTGGCGGATGAAGGCGGCTGCATGCTGGATCCAGCCCGGCTCAACAACATGATCCTCACCTCGGGTTCCAGCGGCACACCCAAGGCCGTGGTACACCGGCTGGCCAATCATCTGGCCTCGGCGCGGGGCTCGGCCGCCGTGATCCCGCTCGACGCCGAGTGCGGCTGGTTGCTTTCCCTGCCGCTGTTTCATGTCGGCGGTTACGCCATCCTGTTCCGGGTCTTTTTGGCGGGTGCAGCCCTGGTGCTGGACGATCGCCGCCGCCCGCTCAGGGAGCGGCTCGAGCAGCAACCCATCACCCATCTCTCCCTGGTGCCGACCCAGCTCTGGCGACTGCTGGCGGAGGGCTTCGATCCCGTCAGAACCCGGCTGCGCGAGCTGCTGCTCGGCGGCGCCGCCATTCCCCAGCCCCTGGTGAACCGGCTGAGCGCCATGGGGCTGGTGCCCAAGGTGAGTTACGGCCTCTCCGAGATGGGCAGCCAGGTCTGCACCGGTCGGCCGTCCACCGCTGGCGTGGTGGGCAAGGCGCTGCCGGGACGGGAGGTCTGCATCCAGCAGGGGGAGATCTGCGTGCGCGGTGACACCCTGTTTGCCGGCTATTTCAACGCAGGTGGGCTGGAGCGGCCGCTCGATGAGGCAGGCTGGTTCCACACCCGCGACAAGGGGTATTTCACCGTCGATGGCGAACTGGTGGTGGAGGGGCGGCTCGACAACCTCTTCATCTCCGGCGGTGAGAACATCCAGCCGGAGACCATAGAGCAGCGACTGGTGGATCACCCCGCCGTGGCGCAGGTGCTGGTGGTGCCGGTACCAAGCGATGAGTGGGGGCAGAGGCCGGCCGCCTTCATCGACTGGCATGGCGAACCTGTGCCCCCTGCCGAGCTGGCGGCCTGGATCCGGCAGGTTCTGCCCGGTTTCATGGTGCCGGACCAGTGGCACCCCTGGCCCGATCTGGGCGGTCACCTCAAGCCGCAGCGCAAGCAATATCAGAATATTCTTAAGGCGCAATAATCACTCCTGCGACAGGACCTGGCATGCAGGAGTCATCCAAATACGCACATTATTCGAAAGAAAATGCTGGCGGTGTCAAAATCTTCCTCACAGGCCCAAGTAAGTGAGAACGATTACATAAATGGCTATTTTTTTGCACGTTTTTTGAACTGAATTAATTACCTGTAGTACCATATCCGCCATCATGCATTTCAATGGAAAGGTAACCGTTTGATAGTTAAAGACATTGTCAATTTTGCATTATTTGAACAAAGACTGCATGGTGGTAAAATGCTCTCCTTGGCAGTAAGGCGAGTCACACATGAGTAACAAAAATTATAAAATTGCAGAGGAGATATTTTTCTCCGCGGCAATATTCCGGCTCTCTAAGGGAGAAAAGGACATCAAGCTCAGCAACAAAGAAGCCGAGCTGCTCGAAATGCTGTGTGATGAGGCAGGCAGTGTCATTCCAAGAAGCAAACTGCAAGATGCCTTGTGGCCAAACCAGGACAATACCGATACCAACCTGAACCGGCAGATCCTCTCATTGAGAAGAAAGCTGGAATCATTCGGTTTGATGGATGCGATTGATACCATCCCACGCGTGGGATATATCTTTTGTGCCCCTATTGAGGCCGCTGGAGAGACCGAAGAAGCTGCACCAAATGAAGAAACTCAAGCGGCGAATCCTTCTCATGCGCCTCAGGCCAGACGGCAATATACTCGCCGCAAATATGACCGCTATTTCAGCCCAAAGCGTATTCTGCTGTTTGCTCTGCTGCTGGTCTCACTGACTTCGCTGGCCATCGTCATCTATAACTATGCGACGGCAAATACGCTGCGCACCATCAATCTCAGCCAGATTTCCCTCTATATGACCAGCGAGACGGAAAAAGCGCTGAATGTGAAAATCGATTCGCTGACCCCCTTGATACAGCGTGTTTCGCGCAAGGCGGATGAACAGGTTTCCATTCTGGTCGGTAAAGAAGCCATCAGCTATTTCTCCATCGACAATAACAGCAGGAAATTATCCGAGAATGTCTTTCTGCTGCGCAGCGGTCATCCAGTGGCGGAAGAAGTACAATGTGTGATCACCACCATGACCCAGCAGGGAGACAATGTTTCCCACAACTATTACAACAATCCAGATACCACAGTCCGTTATCACAGCAATTGCCAGGCGCCGGACAACTGGGTGGAGATGACCAGAAAGAGCAAGTTCATTGTCACCATGAACAGGGAAATAGTGGTGGCAACCGTGATCGCCACCGACAATCAGGGTAAAACACTGTTCAATCTGGATTCCGTCGGGGATCTGGAGCGGGATGATGGCGATATTTCGGTCGAGGTGAAAAATACCATCGTCAATTTCATTGATCAGCAGGCACTGACCAGCAATGGCATGGTGGCGACTTTGGTTGCGGCGCTGACGCCACCCAAACAAACGGCACAATTTGTTCAGTTGCCGGGCGGCATTTACCTCTCCAATTATCTGGGTGGCGTCATCACCTGGCCCAGCCTCGGCAATTCAAAGGTCATCCAGCGCAACGACCTCTGAGTTTATTCATAAGCAACGATGAAGTTGGCAACGGCAGAATAGTCACCTGGCTGGATGTTCTTGGCCGCCAGCGCGTCCGGGTGCCCTTCCACCCGGGCAAAGAATTGCAGTTCATTGTCTGCGCTGCCGCCCAGCAAATAACCGCGGGAGGGTGTGCCCAGATCCAGGGGTGTCTGGGTCACGTCATACAAGCGGATGCCGGCGCCCTTGGCAATGCCTGCGGTAAAGGCCAGCCCGCCGCTGAGCTGGGCATCCTTCGAGCCGGTAAAGGTCACCTTGGCCATGCGGAAAATCCCCGGCTTGCAGTTGGTCAGGCGGATGGAGAAAGGCACCTGCTCCCCGGCCCCGTTGGCATAGAGCTGCTTGACATCGACCACCCCCATCTCGACCTCCTGCTCAAGGGATTCGGGGGAGACCACACAGGGCTGGTCGATGATACGACCATGGAGATTGAGCTCTCCACCAAGAAGTTCAAGGTCATCAGCCGCTGCATTGACCCACAGCGGGAAAATCAGCAACCCCAAACAGCCTAAGCGCAACATATCGACTCCTACTGGAATGAGGCAACAATGGTACCGGTTGCATAGAAATCACCGGCAGCGACTTCAGCACCGGCTGGACTTATCGGGGCGGCAATAAACCCCCAGTCACCGATATTTCCCTGCATGGATACTGGATACCAGTCATTCAGATTCAGTGTCGAGCCATCCAGCTGTTTGAATTTGATGCCAAGATTATTGATAACATCACCACCTTTATATCCATCTCGAGTGGTTCTGAGATAACTCTGGCTAAATGATGTGGGTTTACCAGAAATGGCGAGGTTTATTTTCAATGGCTTATCCTTATCAAATTCCCCACCACTGCAGACGAAGTTAAGTGGTACTGTTTTTTCAAAATTGTTGCCATCCAACCCTGTGCCAGGTAAATCACCGAATTCGACCTCAATCGTCTGCCCTCCATTGATAGTGCACTTTTCTGGCACATACAGCACGGAGGATTTGATAACGATCCTGGACATGACTTCATTATTGAAACCGACATCTGTTTTACCCAGACGGCCAAACATTTCGACTATTTCATGGTCAGCAATGTGCACACCATTGATAATGGGCTTGCGAACGCGGAATGTTACCTTTCCCTTGCTACCACTGCGAAAGCCGAAGGTTGCAGAACCATTTCGTTTACGGCACGTGAACTGCCCTCTGTTGGACTCCTCATTGAAAGGCGCATTCACATATTCCTTGCGATTCCCTTCAATCCAGATATCAACCTTGAGATCGAGAAACTCATTTAATTTAACGTACCCACCACCGACACTGGGCAGTCCGGCACTCATGACCGCTTTGTAATAAAATGGCTGGTTAATAATATCTTGATCAGGACATATGGCCGTACCATTATATGTTCCGGCCAGATCCCAACCAAACTCCTTCAGAGCCCCAGTCTGGTTGGCAATATCTTCCTTGGTCAGCTCAATGTCATAGGTCTTGGTATCGGCCCTGACTTCACCGTTAATAGCCAGCGCCGGCATGGACAAGAACATGATACCAAGTACACCCGTACGCAATATCATCTTCATTTCTCCTTCACTGCTTTACAGGCATTGCCTGTGCACTGGTATTTGATATCCATATATCCGCCATAGTCATTGACGTAGCTGATCACAAATTCATTGCCCAGTGCTTCCGGGATGGTGACCGTCTGCTCTGACTTGGGGGCAACCATAAAGGCCGAGAAGCCCTTCATCGCGGTTCTCCCTTTGCCCTGCGGATGGCCGAGGCCCACGTAGGTGATGTAGTAAGGAGTCGGGTTGTTGACCTTGAGGGCCTTGCCCTGCTTGGTGATCAGCACCTGATCCTGCCAGATGGCTCCGCGCTCGGGCAGGATGGCCTCGGGGCGGTAGAACAGCTTGATCTTGGACTGCACGGCAATCTGCATCACGTTGCTCTTCTCGCTCTTGGGCGGGATCTCGCGCAGATTGAAGTAGTAGATGGACTCGCGATCCTTGGGCAGGCTGTCGATGGCCGGCACGCTGGCGATCCGCACGATGGACTTCTGGTTCGCATCCACTCGCTGTACCGGTGGCAGTACCGCGAAGGGAGATGCGATCTTCTGGCCCTGGGCATCTTCAATCCAGGACTGCGCCAGGTAGGGCAGCTTCTGGTTCTCGTTCTTGATGTTGAGACTGATGGACTTGGCACCGCCCGGATAGACGACACGAGTACGGTCCAGCACGATGGCAGCGCTGACGTTGAGCGAGGTCATGCCCAGCACGGCCAGACAGGTATAAGAGAGCAGCTTTTTCATCGGTATCCCATTACTTGCAAGTGAGAGTCTTCATCGACAGATCGGTTACTTGTTGCGGTGCCACTATCTTGCACTGGCGGGCGCCGCCCCAGGAGAGTTCAAACGCTTCATTCGGTTTCACCCCGGTCAGATAGACCAGGCCATCTTCATCCACCACCGAGAGCACCCGGCCGGAATCCTTGACGACGGTGGCGCCAAACGGCGGCACTGAACCATCGGGCAGTTTGACGTTGGCCAGCAGCTTGAACCCTTCGGCCATTTCGAAGGCATTATACCCAATTGCGCCCTCGGTCAGGGTTCCCTGCTTGATGGCGTTCATCGCATCGATGTCGTCGCCCAGCTGATCCACATCCACCCGGGTGTCGCTCTTGCGATAATCGGTCATGTCGCTGATCACCGCGACGCCAAAGCGGTTGGTCACGGCGCGGCCATTGTTGAAGGAGACGCCGGAGGTCTTGTCGGTATCCACCATCATGCGGGTACCGCCACGACGGGTCGCCTGGTGCAGGGCTGCACCGTGCTGGGTCGCCGTCAGACCGCCACGCAGGCTGGCGCCGACCGAGGTGTATTCGCTCTCCACGCTGTAGGCATTGAGGCTGACCGCCCCGATGTCGCTGTTGTGGTTGTAGTAGCCCCGCGCCACGGCATGGCCGTTGCTCTGCACGCCCGCCCCCAGCTGATAGGTATCGTCGGGCCGGCTGTAATCCTGATAGGTGGCCAGATGGGTGACCTTGCCATTGGAGGACTGCACGCTGTATCCCGCGCTCTTTCTGTCCCCGATCGGCATGCTCAGGGTCAGCATGACGCTCTTGTCATCCTCGTAGTTCTCGGTCTTGGTCTTGTAGGCCGACACATAGACGGAGACATCCTTGAAGCTGCCGATGCTCACGTTCTTGTTGATGGTGAGGCCGTAGCGATCCTCGGCATCGTGCTCCCAATAAGTTCTGTGGGTGTAGTCCAGATAGACAGTCAGCGCCTTGGCCGCATCCTCCGCCCAGAAGGTCTTGTTGGCGGTGATGGTGTAGAGCTCCTTGTCACCCCAGGTGTTGTAGTCATCGCTCGAGGTCGTTTCGTTCTTCTCCAGCCGCTCCTTGTTGCTCAGGAACTGCGACATGGTCATGAAGTTGTGCTGAGAGAAGCGATAACCGGCGAAGGTGATCGAGCTGTTGTATTCATCAAACTGCTTGGCGTAGTTCACCCGCACCGACTGGCCAATCTTGGTCGACAGGCCCGGCAGCTTGGCGATGGACTGGGTCAGGTCGGCCGAGATGGCGCCGAAGGCATAGAGATCGCGACCGATACCCAGCCCCATGGAGTTGTATTCACCCGCAACCAGGCTGCCACCGTACAGCGACCAGGAGTTGGCCACCCCCCAGGAGAAATCTCCGGTCACAAAGGCCGGACCGTGCACATCATGAACCGAATCAGTCTGTTCTGAAGGGGCACCGACCGCCAGGTTGTATCGAACGTAGCCGGGGCGAGTCAGATAGGGGACGGTCGCGGTGTCGACCTGGAACGAGTTGACGCTGCCATCCTGCTCTTCTACCCGCACGTCGAGGCGGCCGCGTACCGAGCTGTCCAGCCCCTGGATGCGAAACGGACCAGCCGGCACGTTGGTCTCATAGAGGATGCGGCCGGACTGGGAGATGGTGACCTTGGCGTTGGTCTTGGCGATGCCGCTCACTTCCGGCGCATAGCCCTGCAGGCTCGGCGGCAGCATGCGCTCGTCATTGGCCAGGTTGACGCCGGTATAGCGGAAGCCGTCGATCAGCTGGGAGTTGAGCTGCTGCTCGCCCACCGTCAGCTTGGCAGCCATATTCGGCAGCGGACGATAGGCATAGATGCGGTTCAGCTCGGAAGTGGTCCGCTCGTTGTCACCCCAGTAGGCATTGGCCTGGTAGTCGCCCCGCAGGCGCCAGGCGCCATAGTTGAACCCCAGGGTACCGTAGCTGCTGATGTTGCGGTTGGAGTAACCATCCCCTTCGTTGACCTGGGCATTGATGTTGTAGTCCAGCATCATCCCCGGGATCCCCTCATCCCACTGTTCGGGCGGAATCCAGTTGGGATCGCTGTACTTCATCCACGCCTGGGGCACGGCGATGCGCAGCAAGCCGTTACCTATGTCGTTCGCGATCACCACGCCGTCCAGCGCCAGCAGGTTGGCACACTGGCCATCGTGCCAGGTATCGATCTTGGCGATGGCCTCATCGGTCAGCGCCAGCTTGGGGATCACCTCTTGCGGCAGGCAAGCCACCCCACCCTTTCCCTTGCCGGTATCGGTCTCGTAGAAAGGGATCTTCTGCAGGGGCAGCTTGTTCTTGTTGACCTCGATCTCGAGGTAGTAGTCGCCGGGCAGGATGTAACCTTCGTCGGCAAACTGGGAGAGGTCGATCTTGGTCCGTTCGTCCAGATCGAGCGCATCAATATTAAACTCCGTTTCTGCCCATGCGTGATTTGCCACCGCCATCAGGCCGGGCACGCATAGCATGAAAACCTTTTTTGAATAATGTTTTTTTCTCACAGAGTCTGATGTTGAAACGCTCATATTTTCACTCTAGGAATTGCATAACGGTCTCACGTAATGAGGTATCTACACTAAGCAATTGGCTTGCTTACATATAATTGAGTTCAAACAACGTCGTACTGTCTTGGAAAAACAGCTGACTGCTGGTGAGCCCCAAATTGAATTCCAGATCACTGTTGACGATATCCGAGACAATAAAACGCTCGCCGGATACCTTGTGATATTGGCCGTTGTTAAGAATACCGAGCTCATCGCTCATGGCACCGCGCACGGACATGGAAATAAACGGCAGTGATGCCACCGTCGCCCCCTCGACCTGACAGCCGCTGATTTTCAGCGTGCCCGGCTGCCGAGCCTGCAGCGGAATGCTGCGCAGCACCTCCAGCGTGCAGCCCGATTCAGCCAGTCCATCCGTGCGTTCGTTGGCGTGGACTGATCCCGCCATCATCACCAGCTGCAGCACCATGGCTGCCATCATTGAAGTTTTCATGAGCAAGGTTCGATGTGAGGAGACAGAATGTGTGAGGTTGTGGTGGCTCACACCACCACAACCCTGGTCACACGTTAAGGCACTCTATTACTCGTAGGAGAGAGTAAAGTTGGTCACTGCAGTGAAAGCGCCGGCTTTCAGCGGGTTGGCGGTCTGATCGGCATAACCTTTCAGTACGGCGCTGAAGGGCAGCTCGTTGTCACCATTGGTCAGAGCGAAAGCGGCTGTCGGGGTACCCAGCACGATCGGGGCACCACCCGGAGCGGTCATCTTGATACCAGCACCGGCAGCTTGACCACCACCAATAACCAGCAGGCTGTCATCGATTGTGTCCTTGATACCACTGAAGGTCACCTTGACGGCATCTTCCTTGTCGGAAATTTCACAGTTCAGCAGCTTGATGCTGAACGGCTTGGAGTTGGACTCGCCACCGTTGGCCAGCTCTTTGGTGCTGATCTGACCCATTTCAACTACCTGGTCAACAGACTCAGGAGCAACGGAGCAAGGAGCGTTGATGATTTCACCGTTGAAGGTGACTTTACCTGAACCGGTGGTGCCAGCAGCAAAAGCAGTGCCGCACAGCAGCATGGAACCAACACCCATAGCAACCAGAATCTTGTTAGCTTTCATTCGTTTATACCTACATTAACGTGTGTTGTACTGCATCACTCCAATCATGCTGGAGTCACGATCTTCAGTGATGCCGCGATATGCAGCACAGCAACTGCTGGTGCTCAACCTCTCATTAAGCCGGTGAGAGGTCATGCCAATAATCAGCTGTGCCTTTTAAGGTTTATTTAAATAAGCAAAAGCAGCACACCGCATCAGGGGCAGTTCCCGCTACACCTCATCTGCACAACTACATACATCCCTGTCGTCTGCGCAGAAAGCCGTGTTCCGCTTTTGCTTGACGAACAAATTAACGACTCATTTGATGCGCATCAAATACATTTTGATTTATATAAATTATTTTATAAACACTTTAAAAACAAACGCTTACAAACAACCAAGAACACGTTTAGATATCATGAAATAAATAACGTTCATATAAAGAACATCTATCTCAATATTCTCAGGTGGTGAATTTAAAATCACTCACAACAAGTTAACAAAAACACAACTAAAATAACTGCAGGATATTTGATAATAGTTATCACCCACCTTGCCAACCGCCTCCAAAGAGGTAATCAGGTAATCAGGTAATCAGGTAATCAGGTAATCAGGTAATCAGGTAAT